>NZ_DINY01000067.1:0-4014 GCF_002426075.1 Empedobacter sp. UBA5528
ACGAGGATATGACGTACCCACAGTAGCAGACGAAAAAGGAAATGGTGTTCTTCCTTACCCAACCGCTATAAAAAAAGCTGATGACGCCTGATTAAGTTAAGTGTTTAACATTTAATCAGGTAGTTTATGCAGACAAAACAAAAAAAATCATTCAGCAAAAAAATCAATTTACAACTTTGGTCGTTGTTTAGACGTTATCCAACTATTCCTTACATCCTCAAATGGACATTCATTTGCTTATTTATCGGACTTTGTGTTGGTAGTGCTTCCGCAGGTTTTCTTCAATCATTGGATTGGGTTACGAATTATCGGGAAAATCATTTATGGTTAATTGCATTGTTGCCTATTGGTGGTTTTTTCATTGGCTTACTTTATTATTATTTGGGCAAAGACATTAAACCAGGAAACAATTTACTTCTTGATACCATTCACGACCCTAAACAAATTATTCCCTTCCGTATGGCTCCGTTTGTTTATATCGGAACCGTGGTAACACATTTATTCGGTGGTTCGGCAGGGCGTGAGGGAACAGCTCTACAAATGGCGGGTGCAATTGCCGACCAATTCAGTAAACCTTTCCGACTTTCTGAAAGCGAGCGAAAAATTTTAATCATTTCAGCCATTTCCGCAGGTTTTGGGTCTGTATTTGGTACACCATTGGCAGGTGCAATTTTCGGTTTAGAAGTGTTTTTAATCGGACGATTAAAATACGATGCTATTTTTCCCGCATTTGCAGCCGCTATTTTCGCAGACTTAGTTACGAAACTTTGGCAAACACACCATACTCATTACTACATCAATTTTGTTCCCGACATCTCTTTTTTAAATATCATTTACGCAATCATTGCAGGAATTATTTTTGGATTATGCTCAGCAACATTTAGTAAAACAATACATAAGGCAAGTTCTATTTTCAAATCAAAAATTGAGTATCCACCTTTCCGACCTTTGATAGGCGGTGTTATTGTTGCTCTTGCAGTTTGGGCAATAGGCACAACAAAATACATTGGCTTAGGTATTCCTACAATTGTTCAGTCCTTTGAAGAACAATTACCTATGTATGATTTTGCCTTGAAAATGATTTTTACCATCATCACATTGGCAGCAAGTTTTAAAGGTGGAGAAGTTACTCCACTGTTTTTCATTGGGGCAACTTTAGGTAACGCATTAAGTTATTTCATTCCATTGCCAACAGCACTTTTAGCAGGAATGGGATTTGTTGCCGTTTTTGCAGGAGCAACGAATACGCCATTAGCTTGTAGCATTATGGCAATTGAACTTTTTGGTGCTGATTGCGGAGTGTATGTTGCAATTGCTTGTGTAGTTGCATATTTAGTTTCAGGACATAACAGCATTTACAACAAACAAATGGTTGGCGAACCAAAGCACAAAAGATTTTCGAACCACGAAGGAAAAAGATTAAATGAACTTTAAAATTGTGAATATGAATACAAACAATATAAACGTAATGAGAATTTATTTTGGCTACGGACAAACAGTCAAAGGACAATCTTTATGGCAACGACTTTAGAGCAACAATTTGGGACAATTACTTTTAAAGAAAGCGAAAGAAATGAATATTGAACAAGCCAATATTTTTATTGCAAAAGCTGGTTATTTAGACAACGATAAGATAAGTTTCAATATTTCAGAAATTCCATCTAAAAAAAATCCAGTTTGCCTTGAACTTGTGGACACTGCCGAAAAATTAAAAAATTTTATAGGGCAAAATAGAAAAGAGCTAAACGAAACAAATGTTATTCTACTAAATAATGAATGTTTTAAGATTGACCAATAAAAAAAGGACTTATAAAGCCTGTTGAACCCTTTGATAAACTCAGGATAGGCTGAAAAAAATTGTATCAAGAATAGAATTTTATCTTCAAAAACCTTTTTCTCGATACAAAATTCTTTCAGAATTCCACTCGAAATGACAGGTTTATTGATAAAATTAAAACGGGTTCATAAATTATAAAATAACATTATAACATGTAAACAAACATTATTTAATACCCATCGAGCATTATTCGACAAGATTAATTTTTAGCTTATTACTATTTCTATTTCTATTAAACATAAATTATTTAGATATTGAATAGTGGTTAAAGTTGTAATTTTGGCTAAAATTATGGTTTTAAAACCACCGAAAGTTTTGGCACAATTTCGGTCTAATCATAAACTGATCACAGAGCTGAGAGAATAAGGTTTCGATTCTTTTTCTATATTTTTTGAACGCATAAAATTGTGGTTTATACTCTTTTTGATTAGCTTTTTTAGGTGTTTCTTTACATTAACTTCTTTTTTGTCACTCCTCTACACAAACTTATATTGAATAATACTTAAACTACTCGATAATATCATGGAGAAAAAGTTACACTATTGAACAATTTTCTTATTTTTTTATAAAATTCTAAGCACGTGAACAACGAAGAAGAACAAACCAAAAATTTATAACTAACTTTGAGGTCTCAATTATGAGACCTTTTTATTTAAGAAAAATCAATGCAAAATATAAAATTAATCGTGACAGATATGGACGGAACTCTGTTACGTTCTAATCATTCGTTAAGTCCAGAATTCAATAAAATTTACGAAGAATTAAAAGAAAACAACATCACATTTGTACCTGCAAGTGGTCGTCAATATTATAGTATCATTTCTTATTTTGAAAATATAAAAGATGAATTGGCAATTATTGCTGAAAACGGAACCTATGTTACCTATAAAGGTGAAGAAATTTTTGTTGACGAATTGGATTGGTCTGTTGTAAAAGAAATCGTAGAAGAAGTGCGTAAAATAGAAGGCGCAAATATTGTTTTGGCTGGTAAAAATGCAGCTTATGTGGAATCGAAAGATGAAACTTTTTTAGAATATTTTAAAAATTATTATGACAAAAATATTTGGGTTGATGATTTAACTAAAATCGAAAATGAACAATTCATTAAAATTGCAGTAAATCACGCTGATGGAACAGAATTTAATGTATTTCCAAAATTAGTTGATTTTGAAAAATATGGATTAAAAGTTGTGGTTTCTGGAGAAGTATGGTTAGATGTAATGAACAAAAAATCGAACAAAGGAGTTGCATTACAAGCTTTGATGAATAAATTGGATATTTCTTCTGAAGAAATCATTGTTTTTGGGGATTTTATGAATGATTTGGAGATGTTACATTTGGCAAAATATAGTTTTGCAATGGAAAATGCGCATCCAAATGTAAAAGAAGTGGCAAATTTTAAAGCGCCTTCTAACGATGAAGATGGTGTAATTCAAGTTATTAAGCAATATTTACAACAATTAAAAACCGTAAACACTTAATAATCTGATAAATAACATCAATCATTTAACATTTCAAATCAGATTAAATTATTAATTTCGCACAAAACCTAAACAATCAATGTTAGCTATCAACAAACATCTAAAAAGCTTTCTTGCAATTGGAACTTTACTTTTTGTTTTTTCTTGTAAAAACGAAAATAATCCTATTCAAAATCAAACAACAACTTCTTCTGAACCAAAAGAAATTTTGCAGAATGATGTTGATTCTATTTATACGGTAAAAGTTGACTCTTCAGTTTTGAAATTAGATACTATTGCAAAAGAAGAAAGGAAAAATCCTATTGATTCGACAAAACAATATGTTTACCTAACTTTTGACGATGGTCCATATAAAGGAAGTAAAAATATCAATAAAATATTAACCGAAGAAAATGTAAAAGGAACGGTNNTTCTTAGTTGGTTTTAATGCTTTTACGAAAGATTTGAAACAACATGTAGAAGATTATAAAGCCAATCCAAATATAGAAATTGCTAACCATACTTTTTCGCATGCGCGTAACAAATACAAAGCTTTTTACAGTGTTCCAGAAAATGTTTATGAAGATATTCGCAAAAATGAGGTGGTATTAGACATACATTCTCGTTGGGTTCGTTTACCTGCACGTAATACATGGCGTTTGAACAAACGCAAAAAAGACGATCCAGTAAAAAATGCAATTCCAGCAGCTGATTTAT
>NZ_DINY01000013.1:0-34707 GCF_002426075.1 Empedobacter sp. UBA5528
TTTGACGAGAAAAGCTCTTTTTTACCGCATGAAATGATTAGACTTTTTGCTTTTCTTACCAAAAAGAAAAGTAAAATGGATACTTTTGAGTTAACTATTCGGGAGAAATTGCACAAAGCGAAACTCATTTATTCAATATAGTTAATACCCGTTGTACATTTTAAATAATTTGGGTTTTTAGCTTATTAATATTTNNNNGTAAGTGCAGTAATTTTAGCTAGAATTCTGGTTTTAAACCCCTCAAAAGTCTTTGTATAATTACGTCTAATCATAAATTAATCGCATAGTTGAGAAAATAAAGTTTCAATTCTTTTTCGGTACTTTTTGAAGAGATAAAACTGAGGTTTATACTCTTTTTGATTGGATCTTTTCGCTGTTTCTAATCAAATATTAGCTTCATTAAATAAGTCAATTTGAATTGTTTGTAACAAATAATCTCTGTCATCAAGTAGTATTCAATATGATAGTTGAGATTTTATATATTTCAAAAAATGAAAATCATGAACAGATGCAGGACTAATATCAATACTCTGGAAAACACCTATTAAAGAACAAACAGCATAAATTTTATAGCCTTAAAAAGACATTTGCTGAGAAGCACAAAAACCTCTATTTAGTACACTATACTGATATTCCTTTCAAATTTTTAAGCGATTAATTCTTGCTATTTTACACACTTCAAATGGTATACTATCAACGATAAAACAATTTTCAAATTCATTAAATTCTTTCGCTAATTTGAGTTGAATACTATTAATTTTCGCTGATAATCTCCCTTAAGTACTACGATTGTAAATACTTCGCTCAATTTTACAACTTACGCTTTAGGAATATTCCGAAATGAATTATTTTCACTATCAATACCCATAAATTCAGTAGTTAAGAAAAGACTTATGAGTTTTAAATCAAATGTTTAGGTCTTCTACATTGATAAATTAAAAGTTTATCTTAGGATATTTTTCATAGAATTTCCAATATTCTTTTATAATTTGCAAGTAAGTTATTCATTGTGAATTTTTTGTTGTAAAAACAATTTACAAATTTTCAATCAAATGAACAACTTTATTATTTAATAATCAAAATGCAGAACAGGCTAAAAATATAAACTTTTAATAAAATCTCTAGAATAATTTTGAGGATGAGGAATTTTCAAATAATTGCAATTAACTAAAACTTTATTATAGAATAATATATCAATATCTATTAAACGATCAACGTAACTCTCATTTTCTTTGGGTTTAAAATAGATTCTTCCCATTTTTTGTTCAATATCTTTAATTTTTTTCAAAATCTCAAATGGAGAATAACTTGTATTAATTTCTATTTTTTGATTTAAGAATAAATTAGGTGTAGTAAATCCTTCAGCCTTATTTTCAAGAATATTAGATTCTTTTTTTATTTCGCCTACCTCTTTGTTTATAAGGTTTTTAGCTGATTCTAAATTATTTTTTTTGTCACCTAAGTTTGTACCAAGTAACAAAATGACTATATTTTGCGACATATAGAGCAAAAGTAATAATAAATTAAAAATGAAAAACTTTTTCGGGAGAGTATTCTCAACAATCATAGGAAATCTATTAACGATTAGTGTATTTGTCATACTACTTTTCGTGTTGATATTTGTTTCAGCATTATCTGCTCCAACAAAAAGTGTGAAAGATGGTTCTGTTTTAGAAATTTCGTTGGAAGATCCAATTATGGAAAGTGATATGGATCGTTCCGTTTCTATTTTTGATATGTCAGAAAGTCCAAATGTTTTTTTACAAGATATTATTCATTCAATTGAAGAAGCGAAGAATGATGATAAAATAAAAGGAATTAGTCTGAAATTGGATAAATTTTCTGGTGGAGCTACGCAAGCGACTGATATTCGTAATGCACTAGAAGATTTTAAGAAATCTGGAAAATTTGTGTATTCATATTCTAATTCAGGAAGTCAGCTGTCATATTATATAAGTAGTGTGTCTGATAAAATTTATCAAAATCCTTTGGGAGGAACTTTATTACAAGGTTTAAGTTCTAATATTATGTTCTTCAAGAATGCAGGAGATAAATATGGTGTAGATTTTCAGGTGATTCGTCACGGACAATTTAAGAGTGCAGTAGAGCCTTATATGAGAACAAATATGTCTGATGAGAATCGATTACAATTGTCAGAATTATTGAATGATGTGTGGGGTAATGTTTCAAACTCGATTACAAAATCGCGTAAAATTTCTCCTGAACAATTCACTACAGTAACAGATAGTTTGTATGCTTTCATCCCAGAAACAGGAAAAGAAAATAAGATTTATGATGTATTGGCACAAGAAAATGAATATCAAAAAATGTTATTCACAAAACTTGGTCTGAAAGAAGAAAAATCAAAAACTGATTTTGAAGTTCTTGAAAAACATACCATAAAAGTAGAAGATTATTTTGAAACCTTATCAGATAAATCTGAAAAAGATAAAATTGCAGTCTTATATGCATCTGGAACAATTTCTGAAGGGGATGGTTTTGATGGTATTCAATCGAAGACTTATGTGGATGCGATTCGCAAAATCAGTCAAAACGATAAAATCAAAGCTTTAGTTTTACGTGTAAATTCTCCTGGAGGTAGCGCAAATGCATCAGAAGAAATTTTATATGAATTGATGCAATTGAAAACAAAAATGCCAATCGTAGTTTCTTTTGGTGATGTTGCAGCATCTGGTGGATATTACATTGCACAAGCTTCTGACAAAATTTATGCACAACCAAATACAATTACTGGTTCGATTGGAGTTTTCGGAATGATCCCAAATGCGCAAAAATTATTCAATAATTTCGGATTAGATTTTGATGAAGTAAAAACGAATGCAAATGCAGATCAGTTAAAATCTTTGACAACACCATTATCACCAACAGCAAAAAATACGATGCAAAAATCAATCGTATTGATTTATGGAAAATTCGTAAACCACGTTGCTACAAATAGAAAGTTAACGTACGAGCAAGTTGACAAAATAGGAGAAGGACGTGTTTGGTCTGGAACTCGCGCAAAACAAATTGGTTTGGTAGATGATTTTGGAAGTTTAGATACAGCGATAAAAGAAGCAGCTAAATTGGCTAAAATAGAAAAATATTCGACAGAAAATTATCCAAAAAGAAAAGATTCTTTTGAAGAATTTATGGATAATCTTCAAGGAAAAAATACTGAGGCAGCAATTGCAAAAGAATTAGGTTCGGACGGAATCCGAATTTACAAAGAAATAAAGATGATGAATGAGCAAAAAGGTGATCAAGTTAGGCTACCTTACGATATTCAAATTCAATAAAAATCATAAAAAAGGGTTAAAATATTTTTAACCCTTTTTTATTGTTAAAATCTTACTATTTTAGTAAAAATATTTAGTTGATAATAAAATTAAATTCTCTTTTATAATCATCTAAATTTATTATACTTTTGTACATTCATTTTTAATAATACTGAGACATAATCAACGATGGGATTATTTGATTTTTTCACGCAAGAAATTGCGATTGACCTGGGGACTGCTAACACTTTAATTATTCATAATAATAAAGTTGTAGTAGATAGTCCATCTATCGTCGCTATACATAGAAGAACAAATAAAGTTATTGCTGTTGGAGAACAAGCAAAACACATGCAAGGTAAAACGCATGATGATATAAAAACAATTCGTCCTTTAAAAGACGGAGTAATTGCAGATTTTGAAGCTTCAGAATTTATGTTGACAGAGTTCATCAAGAAAATTCCTGGAATTCAAGGGAAGTTATTTTCACCTTCATTACGAATGGTGATTTGTATTCCTTCTGGAATTACAGAAGTTGAGAAACGTGCTGTAAAAGATTCTTGTGCACGCGTTAACGCAAAAGATGTTCGTCTTATTTACGAACCAATGGCTGCTGCGATAGGTGTTGGAATTGATATCACTCAACCTAAAGGTAACATGATTATTGATATAGGTGGTGGTACTACAGAAATTGCCGTTGTTGCATTAGGTGGTATTGTTTGTGACAAATCTGTGAAAATTGCAGGTGATGTTTTTACAAATGATATTGCATATTACTTAAGAACCCATCATAATTTATATATCGGAGAAAGAACTGCTGAACGTGTTAAAATTGAAGTTGGAGCTGCTGTAGAAGAACTAGAGCATGCACCAGAGGATATGCCAGTACAAGGACGTGATTTGATTACAGGAAAACCAAAAGAAATTACTGTAAATTACCGCGAAATTGCACGTGCATTAGACAAATCAATTTTACGCATTGAAGATGGTGTAATGGAAACGTTATCTCAAACTCCTCCAGAATTAGCTGCTGATATTTACAACACTGGTATCTATATGGCTGGTGGTGGAGCTATGTTGAGAGGTTTAGATCAACGTATTTCTAAAAAAACAGGTTTACCAGTTTTCTTGGCTGATGATCCTTTACGTGCTGTTGTTCGTGGAACTGGTATTGCACTTAAAAATATTGATAAATTCACTTTCTTAATGAAATAGAAGAGTAAAGAGCAATGCAATATATTCTGAATGCGATTAGAAGAAATGGAATGCTATTAATTTTTGTCTTTTTAGAGTTAATTGCGTTGTTTCTTGTCTTTAAGAAAAATATTTATCACGAAACTATTCTTGCCTCTGCAAGCACATCGTTTACAGGTTATGTGGATGATAAAATTGCAAAGGTGACAAACTTTATTCATTTACCGAGTACCAATAAAGATTTGATGGACGAAAATGCCTTTTTGCGTGAGCAATTGGTGCATTTAGGTATTAAAGATGCGAAAACTAAAAAGTTTTACAAATCGGATACCTTAGGTTATCATCAAACGTATTCTTTTGTACCTGCAGAGATTGTAAATAACTCGATTATCAAAACGCAAAACCTTTTGATGATTGATAAAGGAACAAATGATGGAATAGAAAAAGGTGACGGAATCATTACAAATAATGGTGTAATTGGTATTGTAACTTTTGCTGGGAAAAATTATTCTCGTGCAATTTCGTTGTTAAACAAGGATATCAATATCAATGCACGTATCAAAGGAAATCAATATTTTGGGACAGTGAAATGGGATGGAAAAGATCCTCGTTATGTTCAGTTATATGAAATTCCGAAATACATCGAAGTGAAAAAAGGAGATATTATCGAAACAGATGGTAAATCACCAGTTTTCCCAGAAGGAATTATTATAGGTAAAGTTGTAAGTAAAGGAATTGATGAAACGGGAGAAATGAAAGTTCAAGTAAGATTGAAACAAGATTTCGCCAATTTAGCTCAAGCTTATGTGGTCACAAACCTTAATAAAGTTGAAATTCAACAAGTAGAAAAATCAGATACAATAACAAGTCCACAGAATGTTCAATAAAGATTTTTTAATCAATATTATCAAGATTATCGTTTTAGCTTTGTTACAAGTTTTTGTGTTCAATCACATCAACTTTTTAGGAAGTTATCAACCATATATCTATATTGTATTTGTATTATTTTATCCGCCTTATCAAAATAAATATGCCTTACTAATCTTATCATTTATGTTAGGATTAATGATAGATATTTTCGAATACACAGGAGGAATTCATGCTTTTGCATTAACACTTATCGCATTTCTTAGAAATCCAATCATCAAACTTTTGGCAGGAAAACAAGATTACGAAATGGAATTTTTCTCTTTCAATTCGTTCAGTTTTGCGCAATGGTTGTTTTATTTGATTATTCTAATTCTTGCACATCATATTATTTTATTACTTCTTGAGAATTTTAAACCATCAGGAATTGGATCTTTGATGCTAAAAGCATTAATCAATTCGGGAATAACTTTTGTGTTTGTCTTTATTTATAAAATTTTATTTAAAAATAAAGTTGGAGTATGAAAAAGTTGATGGTTGTTTATGCACTCATCCTGTTTATAGTGTTTCTATTTATAGGACGTTTGGCGTATTTGCAATTATTTACAGATCGTTATACGTTAAATGCATTTAATACTTCGATCAAACAAGAAATTATTTATCCTAATCGTGGTGATATTCTTGATCGAAACGGAAAATTGTTGGTGAGTAACACATATTCGTACGAATTAGACGTTATTCCAGGGAAATTAATTGACAGTTATGGAGAATATATGAATGGTTTTGATAAACCTAAATTCTCTAAAATGATTGGAATTTCTACACAACAATTTGATTCTATTTTAGATAAAATTGTTACCGCAAAAGATTATAAAAAATTATCGCCTTATCCATTCTTAAAAAATATTTCGCGAGAGAATTTTGCTCGTATGCAAGAACAATTGTACTTGTATCCTGCATTTAGCATTATCAAACGTCCCGAGCGTAAATATATGGTAAATTCTGCCGGAAATATACTGGGCTATATAAACGAAGCCAATCAATCTTATATCAAAACAGATTCTACCTATTATCAACCTGGAGATTTGGTTGGTATTGCTGGTGTCGAGAAATCGTATGAAAAAGATTTGCGAGGAATAAAAGGTGTAAAAAACTGGATTGTAGACCGAACAATGAATGTTGTTGGTCCATATAAAAACGGAGATTATGATCGACCTGTAAAAAGTGGGAAAACAGTTCATTTGACAATTGATTATCGTTTGCAAGAATTGGCAGAACAAATGCTTCAAAATAAACGTGGGGCAATTGTCGCACTTGATCCTAATAATGGTGAAATTTTGGCTTTAGCATCCGCACCTACAATTAATCCAAACGATTATTTGAATACAAAGTTGAGAAGTGCATTAATCAACGATTCTATTGCTCGTCCAACTTATGATAGAGCTTTACAAGGAACTTATCCTCCTGGTTCTACATTCAAAATGGTAACGGCTTTGGCTGGTTTACAAATGGGAACGATGACAGAAAAAACAACATATGTTTGTAAACATGGTTTCCGTTATGGACGTATGCATATTGGTTGTCACTGTGGAATGTATTATACGCCGCAAGGTTTAGAACATGCAATTGGAAAATCATGTAATAATTATTTTTCTGAAGCTTATCGTGATATTGTTCGTAAAGATCCAAATGATTATAGTGTCGGAATTAACGAATGGGCTTCCATTTTGAATAGTTTCGGATTAGGAAAATTTATGGGAACAGATTTACCGGTTGGTAGCAAAGGTCTTATTCCGACAGCTGAGTTTTACGACAATCGCTTTGGAGAAGGTGTTTGGAATCCTTACCGTATTATTTTCAATGGTATGGGACAAGGAGATATTAATACAACTCCGCTGCAAATGGCAAATTATACAGCAATTATTGCCAACAAAGGATTTTTCTATACACCGCATATTGTACATAGTATTGATGGAAAACCATTGACGGATTCTACTTATATGGTGAAAAAAAATACATTGGTTGATCCAAAACATTTTGACATCATTCAACGCGGAATGCGTAATGTATTTACAATGGGTACAGCTCGTAGTTTTGATACAAGTTCTTTTGTACAATTTGGTAAAACTGGAACTTCTCAGAACTCTCATGGACAAGATCACTCATTATTTGTATTGTTTGCTCCAGCAGATAAACCAAAAATTGCGATTGCTGCAATTGTAGAAAATGGTTCTTGGGGTACAACTTATGCTGGACCAATGGCGAGTTTGATCGCAGAATTATACGTAACGGATACAATAAAACGACCTGCGTTAGTGCAACGTATGAAAAATGGTAATCTACAAGGCGAATATCGTCGTCAATGGATAGATTATCTAAAAAGAAAAGGATTATACGTAGAACCTGTAAAAAAGGATTCTATCGGAAATAAAATAGATAGTTTAAAATTTAAAAAAGATTCAACAAAACTAAAACATGAGCCAAAGCAGATTACTAAAAGGAATTGATTGGATTGTACTGATCCTAGGGTTTCTGATAGTAACTTTCGGGATTATGAATGTGTATAGTGTCAATCCAGATTTAGGTGTAAAACAGCTAATTTGGTTTGGACTTGGAATGGTGATGATATTGATTTTGATAATTGCGAGCGGAAACAACCGTAATTTTTTCGAAATTTATAGTCCTGTTTTTTATATCATTTCCCTCGTTTTGCTCGTCGGAGTTTTGATTGTTGGAAAGGAAATTAATGGAGCAAAAGCGTGGTATCGTTTTGGACCTCTGAGTTTGCAACCAGCCGAATTTGCGAAGATTGGTACAGCTTTGTTGATTGCTAATTTTATCAATCATTCAAACGCAAATCTAAAAGACTTAGGTTTTATAGGAAAAATATTGTTGATTATCGCAATACCAGTAGTTTTAATTCTTTTACAACCCGATTTAGGTTCAGTAATTATTTTCTGTTCATTAAGTATTGCCTTGTACAGAGAAGGACTTAATCCATGGATAATTTTAGCACCAATCATATTATTAATCATTTTCTTGATTTCGATTGTACAAATTCCTTTTTACGTTTTATTAGTTTTTGGATTTATAATTCTTACAATAGCTTTATTAATTTTAGCTTTCAATTATAATCAGAATGTAGTTGATGCGATGCATGGTGTTTTAATCGGCTTATCAATTTTCTTTTTATTATTGATTGGAATTTGTTATTTGGTTGAAGATTTATCTGAAGAAACACGCGAATCTTTCGGACATTTATTTCCAATGCGTTCCTTATTTTTCTCAGAACCAATATTTTTTAATACAACTTTCTTTGGATTGATAGGATTCTTTATATCAATTATTCCAGTTTTAATTTTAAAATTAACCGAACAAAAAGAAATTAATGATTCACCATTCAAAACACAATCTGGATTAGCTGCAAATGTTCTGAATTTTAGTATTATTGCGTCTATTGTGTTGTTATTATTTGCAAGCACGGTTAGTTTTATTTCTCCGATCATTTTTGAGAAATTACCCAAACACCAAAAAGAGCGTGTGATGGTTTTGTACGAAGGAGAAGCAAAGTATCGTGATACTTCGGGATATAATTTATTGTATGCAAAAACAGCGATTGGTTCGGGCGAATTATATGGAAAAGGTTACAATCAAGGAACTATTAAAAAAGGAAGGTTTGTACCAGAACAACAAACCGATTACATTTTTACAACAGTAGGAGAAGAGTGGGGATTCATTGGTAGTACAGCCTTGGTGATTGTTTATGCAGTTTTCGTAGGGCGATTATTTTTCTTAGCCGAAATCCAAAAAAATAGATTTGCACGATTTTATGGATATGCAGTCGCCTCTATTTTATTTTTCCACTTTTTTATCAATATCGCAATGGTGATTGGGCTTTTCCCAACGGTTGGTATTCCGTTACCATTTTTCAGCTACGGAGGAAGTTCGTTATGGGGATTCACTATTCTGATCGGAATTTTCCTAATCATTCATTACAAGAACAGTCAAGGATTTATTTAGAATAATAATTCAATAGAATAAAAAAGCTACATTGATTTTCAATGTAGCTTTTTCGTTATTATTTCGATACTTCTAACTCAGAAATATGATGAACTTTCTTAATTAATTTATTGTCTTTATCAACCAAAATTAGAGTAGGAGTAGATTCTATTCCATATTCTGCCGCGATTGGCGAATCCCATCTCAAAAGATCAGTATAATTGTACCAAGGTAATTCTTTCGTAGCATTGTTAAACGCTGTTTGATCATAGTCTAAAGAAATAGCAACAATTTCTCCACCTTTTGATTTGAAGTTCTTGTAAAACTCTTTAATGTGCGGGATTTCTTGTTGACAAGCAGGACACCAAGAAGCCCAGAAAACAATTAATTTTTGATCTTCTTTGATATCATATAATGATTTTTTCCCATTAACAGGTTGAGGAAAAGTGATATTAGGAACTTTACTTCCCACTTGCATAGAAGCGCTTTTTTCCACTTTCTTTTTCAATTGATCTGTTACATTAGAAGTCAAACTTTTTACTTTATCTACATATTTTTTATGAAAATTTGCATATTCTTTTTCAGGAACAAAGTTTAAGATAGTTGTCAATACATTTTGACCTCTTGTCGTTTTGATATCTGTTTTAGCCAAAATTTCGTCTGTAGCAGCAATTAAATTCCCTTCTACATCTTGATTGTTTGCAGCAGCTAATTTTCCATTAATATAAGCAAAAACTAAATCATTAAACATTCCAGATTGCTCCAATCGTATATCATCTTTTACAAAATGATTCACAATTTCATTTAGCGTTTCAGCATCTTTATTTGTTTGAGCTTTTTGTTTCAAATCATTCAACTCATTAATATAGGTAATTAATGGCGAAAAATTTTCGTTACGTTTCAACTCTTTTATACGCTTATCTTCTTTTACCATTGCTGTATAAAATTCATCAGTTGGTTTATACATTTGCATTAAATAAGGAAAAACCTGGTTCTGAATTTCATTTAATGGTTGAAGTGCTAAAACTTTATTGTATTCCTTTTGTGTATTTCCCTCAAAAATTTCAAGTTTAGTAGATATTTCTTGCCCACTAACCGTTTTGAATTTTAGATTTTTGTTATCAGTTAATAACGAAAGATTTTCACCTGTTGGCAAATCAATACGTACAAAACCATTGTATTCTTTTGGAACTTTTACAGAAAAATTTCCGTTGTTATCAGTAATCGCATTGTTGATTAATTTCATTTCGGCATTGTCGAAAATTTTAACCAAAACAGGTTTATTTGCATAATTTTCTATTTGCCCAGAAACATTAAACTGCCCAAAGACAGAACTTCCTAAAACAACAAGCGGCAGTATAAATTTATTTTTCATAGTTTGTTTGATATAAAAAAACCTCAATCTATTGATTGAGGTTTAAAAGTATGAATTTATTTTTTAATTATTAGTCTTTGTTCATATGAATCTATTCCTGCAATTGTTACAGCTGTAACAATTAAAAAAGGTGCATAATCATGAATAGATACTTTTCTAATACCATCCCTATTTCCTGTATTATCTCCGTTCATATTACAATTTTTCCAATCTGAATAAAGGATTTGTAGGTTGGGCGTTAACAGATACATTAATAATGAAAACAAATAAAAAAAACAAGTTAATTTTCAATAATTTTTTCATAGCTAGTTTTATTTGTTAATGGTTTTCTTCGTTAAAGTTTCACCACCTTAATATACAATCTTAACCAAATATAAGGTTGGAATATTATTAATATTTAAATTATAATCTGTATTTGTAGAAATATTGTTTTATAAAATATTTGACGTCCAATTAAATTAAAAATTGAAATATTAGCGGTTGTATTACTTTGCTCAAATTTAACAAAATGACCTCCATTATTTCAATATAAATAGTAGCTTATTTAAATCATTTATATCTAGTGTTTTTGGTGATTGATTCCAATAGAATTCTAAGCGATTATTAATTTTATCGTCAGCTATTTTTTATATATTTATATTGTGTAGAATCACTATAGACCTAAGCAAGTGTGACTAAAGCAAGTAGATTCTTTTTCATAAATTATGTTATTTTTGGTAGGTTTCTATTAAATTAAATAATAATTTTATTACAAATATAAAAATATTTATTAATAAGTTACTATTCAACAGATTATATTATAACTTTTTCTGGTAAATCTTTAATGTTATACATTAAATCAGTAAAGATTTCTTCCGTAACTGCTCGTAATCCTCGAGCTCCTAAACCCAGTTCATTGGCACGGTCTACAATTCTATTTAGGGTTTCGTCCGTCACTACAAGCTCTTTTCCGTCTAGGGCAAAAAGTTTTGTATATTGTTTCATTAGAGAGTTTTTTGGTTCTGTCAAAATAGCTCTCATCGCTTCTTTATCTAATGCTTTAAGATACGTAATAATTGGTAAACGTCCAATTAATTCTGGAATGATACCAAAGTTTTTCAAATCTTGTGCATTTACTTCATCCAAAAGATTTTCGATTTCTTTGTGATCCTCATTCTTGAAACCAATTACGTGTTTCTTCAAACGATCTGCAATGTGTTTTTCTATTCCAGAAAAAGCTCCACCAGCCACAAATAAAATATCTTTTGTATTAACTTCTATAAATTTTTGATCAGGATGCTTACGTCCTCCTTTTGGTGGCACGTTAACAATAGTTCCTTCCAAAATTTTAAGCAAAGCTTGTTGTCCACCTTCTCCAGAAACGTCACGTGTAATAGATGGATTGTCACTTTTACGTGCAATTTTATCTACTTCATCAATAAATACGATTCCTTTTTCGGCAAGCTCTACATTGTAATCAGCAGATTGTAAAAGACGCGTCAAAATACTTTCTACATCTTCTCCTACATATCCAGCTTCTGTAAGTACAGTTGCATCAACTATTGCAAACGGAACATTTAATAACTTAGCAATTGTTTTAGCTAATAATGTTTTTCCACTTCCTGTTTCTCCAACTAAAATTACGTTCGATTTATCAATCTCTACATCATTTTCTTTGTCTAGTAATATTCTTTTGTAATGGTTGTATACGGCAACCGACAATATTTTTTTTGCCTGGTCTTGACCAATCACGTAATCATCTAAAAACTCTTTAATTTCTTTCGGAGATTTTAGCGTTAATGGTTTTATCAAATCGTTATTTTCGTTAAATTTCGATTCTTCTAAAACTATACCATGAGCTTGTTCTATGCAATTATCACAAATATTACCGTCGATTCCAGACACTAAAATATTTACTTCGTTTCTGCTTTTTCCGCAAAAAGAGCACTTATTTTCTTCCAATTTTCTATACTTAATTAAGATGCAAAGGTATTTATTTTCTTTTAGATAGAAAATATTTATTTGTTAATTTCTATCAGTATAAATTATGGTAAAATAAAGGATGAAGTTATCTTATTTTAGATTATTGTTTTTTATGTTTCTTTCTTATTGTTTTACAAATTTTTAAGTATTTGTAAACGAAAAAGGATACTCAATAAGTTGAGTATCCTTTTTTTGTATTTTTATTGAATTTAAAATTATTTACGAGGCAATAAAACTTCGTCAATCATTCCATATTCTTTTGCTTCTTGTGAAGTCATCCAGTAATCACGTTCACCATCTTTTTCGATTTGCTCGAAAGTTTGACCAGAATGAGTTGCAAGAATGTCGTATAATTCTTTTTTTAATTTCAAGATTTCCTTCAATGTAATTTCCATATCAGTTGCTTGTCCTTGAGCACCTCCTAAAGGTTGATGAATCATCACGCGAGAATGTTTAAGTGCTGAACGTTTTCCTGCTGCACCTGCACATAATAAAACTGCTCCCATAGAAGCTGCCATTCCTGTACAAATTGTTGCAACATCTGGTTTTACTAACTGCATTGTGTCGTAAATTCCTAATCCTGCATAAACACCACCACCTGGTGAGTTAACATAAATCTGAATATCTTTTGTTGCATCTACACTTTCTAAGAACAATAATTGTGCTTGAATAATATTTGCAATTTGATCATCGATTCCTGTTCCTAAAAAGATGATTCTATCCATCATCAAACGAGAGAAAACGTCCATTTGTGCAACGTTCAATTTTCTTTCTTCAACGATGTAAGGCGTTGTATTTTGGATGTAACTCTCCATATGTAAAGAGCTAATTCCTTTGTCTAACAGCGCATATTTTTTAAATTCTTCTCCTACGTTTTTCATTATTAAATTTAGATTTTAAATGAAAGGTATAAAGAATTTTTTAGAAGTGATTAAGCTTCTGCTAATTCTTTATTTTTTTCTGTAATAATGTCAACAAACTCGTCAAATGTTACTTCTTTCTCGTTCAATTTTACATTGTTTTTGAAGATGTCTAACATTTTGTCTGTAAACACTTGGTATGATAAACGGTTGTATTCTTCTTGATTCTGTAAAGCAGACATTGCAATTTGTTGTAATGTTTCTTCTGGAATAGAAGTTTGACCGTACATTTTTAATTGATCTTTGATTGCAGCAAAAGCAGCTTCTTTTACTTCCTCAGCATTTACTTCTACATTGTTAACTTCAGCAATTTTAGCTTCGATTAATTGGTAACGTAAACCTTTGTCCATTTTTACCAATTCTTCTTTCGCTTGCTCTTCAGAAGTTACATTTTCGTTAGAAGTGATTAACCATTTTGTTAAAAATTCTGTTGGTAAATCAAATTGAACTGTATCTAATAATTTAGCTACAACATCATTGATAATTTGTTTGTCAGATTCTTTGTTGTACATGTTTTCTGACTCTTCTTTGATTTTGTTACGGAAAGCTTCTTCTGAATCTACAGCTCCTTCTCCATAAACTTTATCAAATAATTCTTGATTAACTTCAGCTTTTTCAGCTTTGTTAATTTCTTTGATTGTATACGTAACGTTAGTTCCTTCTTCAGAAACTTCTGTGTTCAATTGTTGTGCAGCTTCTTCAGCAGTGTCAAAAATATCGTTAGAATTTACTTCTACAACATCACCAGCTTTTTTACCGATAAATGCAGAAGCATCTTTCAATTCTTCTAAACGGATAAATGTTGGTTTAGCTTCTTGTCCTTCTACAGCAGCTTCTACTTTCAATACAGCTTCAGCTTCAGCTTGAGTTAAAGATTTTAATGATCCAAAACGAGCAGCGAAATTATCTACATATTTTTGGATTTCGTCGTCAGCAACTTTTACTTTGTAGCTGTCAACTTCTACTTTAGATAAATCAACATCAAATTCTGGAGCTAATCCTAATTCGAAATCAAATGATAATTGATCAGCATCCCAATCAACATCTTTCATTACTGGAACTGGATTTCCTAAGATTGATAATTTTTCTGTGTTGATGTATTCAGATACACTTTTTTGTAAAATTTCGTTAACTGTATCAAAAACAACAGCTTGTTCGTATTGTTTTTTTACAAAGCTCATAGGAACTTGTCCTTTACGGAAACCTTTGATGTTAGCTGTTTTTCTGTATTGGTTTAATACATCAACTACTTTTTCTTGATAATCTGCCTTATCAACAGTTACAGTTAATACTGCGTTTAATTTGTCTGTTGTATTTTTAGTAATATTCATCTACCTTAAATTTGGAGTGCAAATGTATAAATTATTAATGATTTTTAATAGTAAAAAGTAATATTACAATCAATTCATTCACTATAAATTAACAATTCGGATGGAATCTTATCAAATACTTGATATTTTGATTTTAGATGGAATGATTGAATTGATTATTTACTACTTTTCTGAGGTGATATTTTCAACAATTAAGCCATTTGATTTTTGCTGACACAATGACATAAAAAAATCCAGAATATACGTTCTGGATTTTCAATATTTCGAAAATTTAATTTCTTATAATTCTCCGTAATTTGCGTAAGATTCGTCAAAAACAAAATCCTCCATAAATTTAGTTGTGTAATTACCCGCGATAAAATCTGGATTATCCATCAACTGTAAGTGGAAAGGAATCGTTGTTTTGATACCTTCGATATAAAATTCCCCTAACGCACGTTTCATTTTTGCTATTGCTTCTTCACGCGTTTGTGCAGTAACAATGATTTTTGCAATCATAGAATCGTAATTTGGTGGAATTGTATATCCAGCATAAACGTGTGTATCAACACGAACACCGTTACCACCAGGAATATTAATATTTGTAATTTTCCCTGGAGAAGGGCGGAAGTCGTTATAAGGATCTTCTGCATTGATACGACACTCGATAGAATGTCCGTTTGGATAATAGTTTTGACCAGAGATTGGCTCACCATCCGCTAACATAATTTGTTCACGAATTAAATCGAAACCTGTTACTTGCTCAGTAATTGGATGCTCTACTTGGATACGAGTATTCATTTCCATAAAGTAGAAATCTCCGTGTTTGTCAACTAAGAATTCAATTGTGCCAACACCTTCATAACCTATATATTCACAAGCTTTAACTGCTGCATCTCCCATACGTTGACGTAATTCGTCTGTCATGATTGGAGAAGGGGTTTCTTCTGCTAATTTTTGATTACGACGTTGAATAGAACAGTCACGTTCTGATAAGTGACAAGCTTTACCGTTTTGGTCACTTGCAACTTGAATCTCGATATGACGTGGTTCTTCGATTAATTTTTCCATATACATTCCGTCGTTACCAAAAGCTGCAGCAGCTTCTGTACGAGCAGATTCCCATGCGTGTAATAAATCTTCTTCTTTCCAAATTGCACGCATACCTTTACCACCACCACCGGCAGTAGCTTTCATCATAACTGGGTATTTAATTTCGCGCGCAACTTCTAAGGCTTGCTCATAGCTTTCTAATAAACCATCAGAACCTGGTACTACAGGAACACCAGCTTCTTTCATAGTAGCTTTCGCATTGGCTTTATCTCCCATACGCTCGATATTTTCTGCAGAAGCACCGATGAATTTGATTCCGTTAGAAGCACAGATTTTAGAAAAAGTTGAGTTTTCAGATAAAAACCCGTAACCTGGGTGAATAGCATCCGCGTCAGTAATTTCTGCAGCCGCGATGATGTTAGCCATTTTTAGGTACGAATCTTTACTTGGAGCAGGACCAATACACACAGCTTCGTCAGCGAAACGTACGTGTAATGAAGTCTCGTCTGCTTTAGAGTAAACGGCAACCGTTTTGATTCCCATTTCTTTTGCAGTACGTATAATACGCATTGCAATTTCACCTCTATTAGCGATTAATATCTTTTTAAACATAATTTTTTAGATGTAATTGATTAAGCTGGATCAACTAAGAATAATGGTTGATCGTACTCAACTGGACTAGCGTCGTCCACTAAGATTTTTACAATTTTTCCAGAAACTTCTGATTCGATTTCGTTGAATAGCTTCATTGCTTCAACAATACATAAAACTTTACCTGGAGCAATAGCATCACCTACATTAATAAAAGGTTCTTTACCTGGTCCTGCAGCACGGTAGAAAGTACCAATCATAGGAGATTTAACTGTAATTAAATTACTATTTTCTTCTTCTGTTGATGTTGTAGAGTTATTTGCTGGTGCAGCTGCTGACGCTTGAGGAGCGGCAATTGGAGCTACAGGAGCTTGTGGTACATAAATTTGTTGAGATGCAACTTGTGCAGGTACGCTTGCTAAAGTTTTGATTTTGATTTCGATGTCATCTTGTTTGATGCTTACTTCAGCAACTTCTGCTTTTGATACGAATCTAATTAAATTTTGAATGTCTTTAATGTCCATATAATGCGGTTTTTTATTTGACCTTTTATGTTTGTTTTTTATAAAACGATTTCAAAGGTATTGAAAAAAAAATAAAAAAAGCTGTTTCTTTTTAGAAACAGCTTCAAAATCTTTCGAAGATTATATTATTCAGTAACTTCTTGTACTTTCTCTAATACTACTTTACCTTTGTAGTATAATTTTCCGTCAGACCAGTGAGCTCTGTGATATAAATGTGCTTCACCTGTTGTTTTATCGATTGCTAATTGTGGAGCTTCGATTTTGTAGTGTGTTCTACGTTTATCTCTTCTTGTTGACGACTGTCTTCTCTTAGGATGTGCCATATCTAACTACTTTTTTTTCTTTATTTCTATAATTTATTTTAATAATAAAAACCAATTAAGGTTTCAAATCTTTCAATTTTGCCCAACGAGGATCAATGTCGTTATTATCGTCATCGTCATCATTGTTGTTGTCTTCATCGTAATGCTCGTATTCTTCATCTTCGTCTAATTCGTAAATGCTGTATTGGTCTAACAATTCAATCATTTCAGAATCGCTTTTGCCATTCAAGACATCGGGATGAATTCGTTTTGTTGGTACTGATAACATTGCCAATTCATAAAGAACTTGCGCAACGTTGATTTGGTATTCCTCTCTTGGAATTACCCACATTTCAAAATCAGTATCGTCAAACTCGTTTCCAAATTTAACAATTAATTCTGCATTATTTGAAATTTCTTGTTGAAACAATTCTCCAGTCAAATCACAAGGGACTGTAATGTCTCCTTTTAAGCTGATTTCTAACTCAAGCATTGTTGATTTTTTATCTAAAATAATTGTTGCAATTAAATTAGGATTGTCAAAATCTTGCTCAATTTCAAATAAATCAAAGAACGATTGTGATAATTCGAATGTAAAATCACTCTTACCAAAAGGCAAGCTTGTAAATACAATATTATAATTTTTTAACTTGTCCATACCACAAAAAGGTGTGCAAAGATAATCTAATTTATTTAAAATTAATAGCTCTTTGCAACTTATTTTAAATTTTTATTCTTTATTATCGCCTTTTTCTAATTTTAGATGGATATGTTGCAATACATTTTTTGTTAGCTCTTGGTATTCGTTTCGATTTTTATATAATTCGATCGCTGAAAAAATAGCTTCCTTAAATGATTCTTCGTTTGCAATTCCTTTTCCTGCGATGTCGTAAGCCACACCATGATCTGGCGAAGTTCGTACAAATTTTAATCCAGCTGTATAATTAACGCCTTCATCAAAACTAATTGTTTTGAATGCCACCAATCCTTGATCGTGATACATGGCCAAAACCGCATCAAAAGCGTCTAAATTACTTGGATTGAAAAAACTATCTGCCGAATAAGGTCCAAAAACTAATTGATTTTCGTTAATGCAACGCTCGATAACTGGCGAAATAATTTCTTTTTCTTCTGATCCTAACAGACCATTGTCACCTGCATGAGGATTAAGACCTAAAACTGCAATTTTTGGTTTTTCGATGGCGTAATCTTCAATCAAACTTTTATGAATTTGTTGAATTTTTGCATAAACAGATTTTGGATTAATTTGTTTTGCAACTTCGCTAATTGGAATATGTTGCGTTACTAAACCAACTCTCAATTTTTCTGAAACTAAGAACATCAAAGGTTTTCCTCCCCAAATTTCTCCTAAATATTCGGTATGACCTGGGAAATGAAATTCTTCGGACTGAATATTATCTTTATTAATTGGAGCCGTTACCAAAACATCAGTAAAACCATCTGAAACAGATTTTGCAGCCGCTTTTAATGATTGATAAGCGTGTTCACCAGCTTCTTTGGTTACTTTACCATAATGTACATCAATTTGATCTTTCCAAAGATTAACCACATTGATTTTTCCGTCTACAATTTGATTCGCATCTTGAATACCTTGAAAATTGATTCGGTCAAATTTTAAACGATCTTTTTGATACGATAATAATTTGGTTGAACCGAAAATAACAGGCGTAAAAAACTCTGTTATTTCTTTTTCTTGTAAGGTTTTTAAGATAACCTCAATTCCGATTCCGTTATAATCACCAATCGAGATGGCAACTCTAATTTTTCTATCTTTTTCAGACATAATGTTAGTTTAATATGATTGGCTGGATGGTTTGTATTTTTTTAAAAATCTTTTGTAAATTAAATCTACAATTAAACCTCCAATCCATGATGAAAAGAATAAAACTGGACAGATCGCAATTTCGTACCAAGTTGGGTGATAAGGCGTGATAAGAACGTCGCCTAATGCAACGATTAACACAATAAAACCTACAAACATCGTGTAAGCTTGTTTAGCTCTTCTTACGATAAGTGCTGTTATAACACCTCCAACTAAAGCTGCAATTCCACTAATTGCGAGCATTGATCCAAAAAATTGAACTTCGAATTTTTTTCCTTCTTGGTGCGAAAAGTATTTGATGATGTGTCTCCATTCCGGAAAAACTTTGTTGTCCCATCCCAATCTATCCGCGTTGTATATAAGACCAAATTGTATGATAGCGTAGATAACAGCTAATCCTACTATTACAGCAATTGTGTTTCTTAATACAGTTTTGTCTTTTAGCATAATATTTTATTAGTCTGCAATAGCGATTACAGAAATTTCAACATTTACGTCGCGTGGTAAACGAGCAACTTCTACACATTCGCGTGCAGGATAATTTTCGTCATTAAAATAAGAAGCATAAACTTCGTTAACTGCGTTGAAATCATTCAAATCCTTAACAAAAATTGTTGTTTTTACAACTTGGTCAATTGTTGTTCCGCCAGCTTCTAAAATTGCAATTACATTTTTCATTACTTGATGAACTTCATCTTGAATACCTGTTGTAACCAATTCATTTTTTTCTACATTGAAAGGAATTTGTCCTGATGTGTAAATAAATCCGTTGTATTTTACACCTTGTGAATAAGGTCCAATTGCTTGTGGTGCTTTTTCTGTATGAACGATTTGTTTTTTCATATTAATATTTTTTTAGTAATTAAGTCTTGATCTATCGTTGTATTTTAAATCTTGTAAGATTGATGCTTTGATTCCGATAAAGAAATCATAACTTTTATATGTTCCCATTGGTGTCCAGTTGAATGATAAGGTAAAGCTTCGTAAATCTCTTTCAAAACCAAAACGTACATAAGTTATTTCACTTTTGATGAAATCGTAAGTTGCATTTGCAGAAATTGCCCAATATGGTGTTGGCGAAATTTTACCATTCATTGCAATAGAACCTGTGCTACTTCCTTTTCGTTCTGTTCCTTTGCTATAATTATAACTTAAATTAGCTGTTAAACTCCAAGGAATAGCAAATTGCGCATAATTATCGCTGTCATAATAGAAATTTTCATCACGAACTGTTCCACGTTTTTTATAGTTCTTGGCATCGAAACGTTTTCCGCCAAATGTACTATTGTCAAATGTATAACCAGTTCCTAATGTCATATTCGAAATACGAAGATTTCCTAAGCCAAGTTCATCAATGTATTGAGCAACTTCACTTCCTTCAGCATTCATGTAACGTTGAATTTTATATGGATTAACAGTTGACGAAAATTGTACGTTTACTTTTCTATCAAACAAAGATGTCATTCCGTTAATACTGATTGGAGAAAGTTTAAATTCATCTGCAGAGAAGTTATAAGATGAACTCAAACGTAAATATTCAAATATCTTTACTTTTTTGAAACCTTTCGGGTCATTTGCATCTTTTACTTTCATCTCTAAGTTGTTCGAAATTCCAAAGTTTAATGAATTTGTCAAACCAGGAATTGATACACCATACAACATGTTTTGATATTGATTGTACCAAACTTCTTCTTGATTTTGGTTTTGATAAGCTTTGTAATATCCCCAAGATTGACTTTGGAAATCCGGCGTATAACTATAACCAATAGATGGTGTAATCACGTGCTGAATTCCTAAAATCTTAGCATCTTTATTTGGATTAAGATATAATCCATAAATATTAGTTGAAACAGAAGCATTGAAATTAAATGTTCGATATGAATTGAATCCTTTCAATGTTGTGTCCTCTATTTTTCCGTTAACAGAATTGTAATTTTTAATCAAACGATTATCACCCCAAACTTCATTATAGTCAGAAGAAAGTGTTAATGGGAAATAATTAGCAAGTGTAATACCTGTCTGCAAACCAATTTTGTGATTCGCACCCATTCGCATTTGATCTTTCCACATTTTGTCTGTAAAGATGTCTTTGTCGTTGGTGTTAACTTCATTTCCAGCTTGCATACTATACGTTAAACCAAGATTCTGAATTAAACCTTCTTTTGGCATATTTTTCTTTGCAAACGGGAAAATACGAGACATAGTCAAGTTGAAACGAGGAAATGCAATGTTAATATCTCCAGTATTGTAATTTTGAGAGTGCGACATACTCAACTGAGCTGTTAGTGGAGCATTCTCAAAGTTTTTTGTTAAGTTAATAGACGAGTTAACGTTGTTTGTAAAAACTTGTCCAGTATTAATGTATTGATTTCGTACAGATTCACGGTAATATTTCGAACTCGAAAAGTTAACATTGGCATTGAATAACCAATATGGATTTGCTTTCGGATCTTGGCTATGTGACCACATAACACCAAACATACTTTGTTTAGAAAAGGCATTAGAGCCTTCTGTAAGACCTTTGATACCAGTTAAGCGATTTTCTACATTCGCTGCAAGTCGCCCATTGTATTTGTAACGTTTTTTATAGGTAGACTCGGCTCTAGTAGCCCAACTACCTTTTGTATAGATATCTCCCGAAAGTTTTAAATCAAAATTATCTCCAAATGGAACATAAAACCCTAAATCTTCGATAAAGAAACCAAGATTTGTACGCTCACCTGGGCGAGGCATCAAAATACCTGCGGCACGTTTTGCACCCATCGCTGGGATGTAACCAAATGGCAATGCTAAGGGCGTTGGTACGTCATAAATCCACATATTGATAGGTCCGGTAATTAATGTTTTCTTACCATTTTTATCAATCATTTTTCCTTCTTTGGCGCGAAGAAAATAATCTGGTCGAGTATCTTTTCCTTCTTTAAAATAAGTATCCGTTGTAAAATCGGCACGTTTTAACAACATTACCGAATCATTGACACGCTTCGCTTTATCAGCAATGATGATTCCATCTTCTTGCGTCATGCGAATGTTATATGCAATTCCAACTTTCGTTTTGAAATTTACTTTGAAAGCATCTTGCAAAATTTCTTGTTGACCTTGTGTAAACTTAGTTTTTTCAATAATATTCCCAATAGAATCGCGCTTACCTTCGGCATATACATCACCTGTATCCCAATTTAGTTCGATATAATCTGCATCAATAGTCATATCGCCGTAAACTACATGTGCCTTACGCAAAAGGTAAGTCATACGTTTTTTACGATTATGTATTTCGTCCTCGGAATTGTGCTCTACCACAAACTCTAATTTCTCTTTTACAGGGATAATAGTATCTAATTTTACAGAATCAGAAACTATCTTAGAGTGATCTTTATCGTTATTATTTTGCTTAACTTGTCCAAAAGAAACGGTGCAAACCATAACTGGACTAAAAAATAAAATCGATTTAATTGCCTTTGTAAACAAATTGAAAAACTTATTTTTTATAAATTGCGTCAAAATTAATCAAAAAAACAAACCTATAGTATGAGTTTAAAAATGATTAACATACAAAAGTATTTATTTTTTGCGATGATGATGGTATTTTCTACATTTTCATTTGCACAAAAAAAGCAAAATTTTGTAATTGTTATTGATGCTGGTCATGGTGGACATGATGCTGGAGCAAGGGGAGTCGCTGATTATGAAAAGAATATCACGTTAGATGTTTCGAAAAGATTAGCGGAGTTAATTAAGAAAAATCACAAAGATGTTAAAGTTGTTTTAACACGTGATACAGATATTTTTTTAGAATTATGGGAACGTACACGAATTTCAAATGATAATCATGCGAATTTATTTGTCTCGATTCACTGTAATTCGGCTGATAACAAAAGCGCAACAGGAACAGAAACATTTGTAATGGGATTGAAACGATCTAACGAAACAGATGAAGTTTCTAAACGTGAAAACTCGGTTGTGTTTTTAGAGAAAGATCAAGAACGTTACGAAAAATTTAATCCAAATGATCCGGAAGCGGTTATCGCTTTTGAGATTATGAATGCAGCTTATAAAGAACAATCTATTCGTTTTGCAGATTTGGTAGAAAAAGGTTTCGTAAATCGTGATTTCAGAAAAAGTAGAGGTGTTAAACAAGCAAATTTTCACGTGTTGAGAGGAAATGCTTCTCCTTCTGTTTTGGTAGAGTTAGGATTTATTTCGAATTATGATGAAGGAACATTTTTAGCATCAGACGAAGGAAAAGATAAAACGACGACTACAATTTATGAAGCTTTTAAACAATTCAAAAAAGAATATGATCGTAGAAGTGGAGTAGAGGACGAGGACGAAAAACCTAAACCAGTTAAAAAAGTTGAAAAACCTGTAGAAGGAAAAAAATTGAAGGTAAGGGTAATGGAGTCTAAAATGAAATTTTCTTCAACTTCGCCGCAATTAAGAGGTTTAACAGATTTAGATGTAATTCAGGAAGGTGATAATTACGTGTATTATTACGGAGAAACAGATTTACAATCTCGTGCAGATGATTTGTTGCAAACGGTAAAACGTAAAGGATTTTCTGGTGCAAAAATTGTAGAATTTGAAACGAATAAAAAATTAGAAGGTGGTAAAAATTATCGTGTTCAGTTTATGACATCAAATAAAAAATATAAAGACAAAGACGAAAAATTTAATGGATTGACAAATGTGTTGCGAGTAAAAGAAGGTGGACTTCAGAAATATTATTATGGCTCTGATAAAACAATGGAATCTGCTCAAAAAACATTGAAACAAGTACAAGACAAAGGTTTTAGAAACGCCTTTATCGTTACATTTAATGGTGAAGAACCAATGTAAACGTAATATAAAATGTTTCTTTACAAATTAAATTTTATTTTTGCATAAAATCATAACAAGTGAAGTTATCTAAAGAATTAAAAATAGGAGTTGTTACCATCTTAACCTTAGTAGGTTTTTTCATGCTATTCAATTTCTTAAAAGGTCAAAATATTTTTTCATCAGGACGTTTGTTTACTGTAAAATACGAAAATGTAAGCGGATTAGCTCCTTCTAAACCTGTTTCTGTAAACGGTTTGAGAGTTGGTCAGGTGAAAGAAATTAAAATTATAGATACTGCAAAACCTATCTATTTTGAAGTCGTGATTTCTGTCGAAAAAGATATTCAATTTTCGAAAAAAACAATTGCAGAAATTTACGAACCAGGAATTATGTCTGGACCAGAAGTTAGACTTTTATTAGACTATGGACCAGATGTAGCAAAAGATGGTGATTATTTACAAGGTCGTATTGCAGGCGGAATGTTAGATGGTTTGACGAAACAATTAACGCCAACACAAGCAAAGTTAGATAGTGTTTTATTAAGTTTTAATCAAACATTAGGAAGTGTAAACAATGTTTTGGATCCGTCAACTCAACAAGATATTAAAGCAATGTTGAGAAACTTGAATCATACAATTGATTCGTTCGACAAAACAGCGCAATCGTTGACTGCAACATCAAATAGTGCAAATAATTTGATCAAAACAAACGAAAAGACATTGAACACAACGCTTAACAATGCAAGTGCTACAATGGCTTCTGCAAAAGCTACGGTTGACAAATTTGGAAAAACTGCGGATAAATTAAACGCGTTAGAATTAGATCAAGTGATTAAGAATTTTGAAAATGCGTCTAAAAACTTAAATACATTGTTAGAAGATATGAATAATGGAAAAGGTTCTTTAGGAAAATTAGCAAAAGATGAAACGCTTGCTAACGAACTTGAAGCAACAATCAAAAATATGAATGAATTGGTAACAGACTTAAAGAAAAACCCAAGTCGTTATGTGAACATCTCTGTTTTTGGTAAAAAGCAACCAGTTCAGCCATAAAATCAAAACTAAAATTTAAATACTCAAAACTCACAAAAAGACTAATAAAAAATGATGAAGTACATTCCAAATGTAATCTTTCTTCTAATTATGATAGGAAGTATTTGGTTCTTTGCGCAAAACGTAAAGAAACTTATACGTAACATCAAATTAGGGAAAGAAATAGATCGTTTCGATCATCCTGCGGAAAGGTGGAAAACGATGGCTCGTGTGGCTTTAGGACAAGGTAAAATGACTGTTCGTCCTCTTGCTGGTATTCTACATGTTTTTGTTTATGTAGGATTTGTTTTAATCAATATCGAAGTATTAGAAATTATCATCGATGGTGTATTCGGAACACACCGTATTCTAAGTTTCTTAGGAGGTTTCTATAACGGAATGATAGGGTTTTTCGAGATTTTAGCCTTTTTGGTGATGGTTTCGTGTATCATTTTCTTCTGTAGAAGAAACTTTGTAAAAGTTGGACGTTTTTGGAAACCAGAAATGAAAGGCTGGGCAAAAGACGATGCTAATTATATCCTAATTATGGAGGTTGCATTTATGTTGGCTTTATTTACAATGAATGGTGCAGATCAAGTGTTACAAAAAATGGGTGCACCTCATTATATCGAAACAGGATCTTTTCCAATTTCTTCTTGGTTAACAGCACCAATTATTAGTCAATTCAACGACATCACATTTATTACAATTATAGAAAGAGCAGCTTGGTGGTTTCATATCATCGGAATTTTCTTTTTCTTAAATTATTTGTATTATTCAAAACATTTACACATCATTTTGGCTTTTCCAAATACATGGTTTTCTAAGTTAGAACCAAAAGGAGAATTCAATAATTTACAATCTGTAACAGATGAGGTAAAAATGATGATGGATCCAAATGCAGATCCTTACGCAGCACCTGCCGAACCACAGGGAGAGCCAGAAACATTTGGAGCAAAAGATATTTTTGATTTAAACAGAGTACAATTATTGAATGCCTACACATGTACGGAGTGTGGGCGTTGTACATCTGAATGTCCAGCAAATTTGACAGGGAAAAAATTATCTCCTCGAAAAATTATGATGGATACTCGTGATCGTTTAGAAGAAGTAAGTAAAAACATCGATGCAAACGGAAGTTTTGTGGATGATGGTAAAATGCTTGTCAACGATTACATTTCACCAGAAGAATTATGGGCATGTACATCTTGTAATGCATGTACACAGGCTTGTCCAGTAAATATCGATCCGTTATCAATTATTGTTGATTTACGTCGTTATTTGGTAATGGAACAATCTGCTGCACCAAACGAGTTGAACATGATGATGACAAATGTCGAAAACAATGGAGCTCCTTGGCAATTTAACAATGCGGATAGATTGAATTGGGCAAACGATTAAAATTGTAAAATACAATTACTCATTCTCAAAGAACTATTAATTTTTGTACATAACACACAAACACAGCACACATGGAAAATTTCTTAGAGGAAAAAATTGAAAACGGAGAAAGAGTAAGTCCTATTTTACCAGAAAATGTTAAAAATTATTTAATTGACATTGATGGAACAATTTGCGATGATATTCCAAACGAAGAACCAGAACGTATGCTAACAGCAGAATTATATCCAGATGCTTTAGAAACATTAAACAAATGGTACGACGAAGGACATATTATCACATTTTTTACATCACGTACAGAAGAACATCGTGAGTACACAGAAATTTGGTTGAAAAAACATGGTTTCAAATACCATGGACTTTTAATGGGAAAACCTCGTGGAGGAAATTATCATTGGGTTGACAACCATTTAGTAAAAGCGACACGATACAATGGTAAATTTACAGATTTGGTTGAAAAAAATGTTTCGATTCAAGTTTTTGATGATGGAAAACATTAAACTAAATCCATTCAAATAACACAAAGACTACAAAAAAATATGTCAAATATTACAGTTAAAACAATGGCTCAATATATGGCCGAAGGCAAACAACCAGAAGTTTTGTTTTGGGTTGGTTGCGCCGGAAGTTTTGATGACAGAGCTAAAAAAATAACACGAGCATTCGTTAAAATTTTAAATAATATTGGCGTAGAATTCGCCGTTTTAGGAACAGAAGAATCGTGTACAGGTGATCCTGCAAAGCGTGCTGGTAACGAATTTGTTTTCCAAATGCAAGCTATGATGAATATTGAAGTTCTGAATGCTTACGAAGTGAAAAAGATCGTTACAACTTGTCCACATTGTTTCAATACGTTGAAAAATGAATATCCAAGTTTAGGTGGAGAGTATGAAGTTTTGCATCATTCTCAATATTTACAGCAGTTAATCAACGAAGGTAAATTGAAATTAGAAGGTTCTGAAACGTTCAAAGGAAGACGAATCACTTTCCACGATCCTTGTTATTTAGGTCGCGGTAACGATGTGTACGAAGCGCCTCGCGAATTAATCGAAAAATTAGATGCCGAATTAGTCGAAATGAAACGTTGCAAAACACGTGGATTATGTTGTGGTGCTGGTGGAGCGCAGATGTTCAAAGAACCAGAAAAAGGAAACAAAGACATCAATGTAGAACGTACAGAAGAGGCTTTAGAGAAAGAGCCGCACATTATCGCAACAGGTTGTCCATTTTGTAATACAATGATGACAGACGGTGTAAAACACTTCGAAAAAGAATCAACGGTTATGGTAAAAGACTTAGCTGAATTGATTATGGAAGCGAAAGATTTATAATCGAATTTATAAAAATAATATAAAAAAGCCATCTCTTTGAGATGGCTTTTTTATGTAAAAATTTTAGCTTTCTAACATCTAACATCTAACATCTAAAATTTCCGTATCTTTGAAACACAAATTTTAAACAAAGAGAAAATGAATTTAGCAGACGATTCAAGAATTTGGATTTTTCAAGCCAATCGTAAATTCTCAACAGAAGAAAAGCAAGCTATTACAGCTAAACTAAATACTTTTATAGCGGATTGGAATGCGCATGGCGCTGAACTTTTAGCTGATTTTGATTTACCTTATGATCAATTTATTGTAGTTGGTGTAGACGAAAATCAAGCGACAGCAAGTGGTTGTTCTATCGATAAATTAACGAAAATCGTACGCGAAATTGATGCAGATTATTCGTTCGATTTATTGAACAGAATGTTAGTTTCGTATGAAAATGAACAGGAAGTTTTTATCGAAAAATTACCAACATTCAAACAAAAAGTAAAAGAAGGAGAAATCAAAAATGTAAAAGTTTTCAATAATGGAATTTCTTCTTTGAATGATTTTAAGCAAAATTGGTTATTACCGATTGAAGAAAGTTGGGCGAAAACATTATTAAATTAAACGCTTAAAATCCAAAAAATATTAAAGCCGAGTTTAGAAATAAGCTCGGTTTTATTTTTGATAAAATATTGTTTAAAAAACACTATTTTTACGTAATAATAAATTAAAAATACTATGAAAAACAAAGGATGTCTTATTGGCGGAGTGATTCTTTTACTTCTTGCAGGAATCGTTTTCTGGGGAATTGGAGTTTCGAATACGATCAAAACAACAGACCAAGGTGTGCAAAAACAATGGTCGAATGTAGAAAATACATATCAAAAACGTTCAGATTTAGTTCCAAATTTAGTGAACACGGTAAAAGGTGCTGCGAATATGGAAAAAGAAACGTTAACAGCTGTGATTGATGCACGTGCAAAAGCGACTTCTAATCAAATTAAAATTGATGATCCAAGTCAATTAACAGATGCAAATATTGCGAAATTTCAACAAGCTCAAGATCAATTAGGATCTACATTAAGCCGCTTATTGGTTTCTGTTGAAAAATATCCAGATATTAAATTCAATCAAAACTTTACTTCTTTACAAGCAGAATTATCTTCTATCGAACAAGAAGTTTTATTTGAAAGAAAAAAATACAACGATGCTGCAGAGAAATTTAACAACATGATTGTAACTTTCCCTAACAGCTTAATCGCTGGTTTTACAGGTGCTACGAAAAAAGGTTATTTCAAAGCTGCTGCAGGATCTGAGAATGCTCCTAAAGTAGAATTCTAATCATTATGGGAAATAAGAAACATAAATTTCTTTCCTCTAAAGATGAAAAAAAAATAATCGAAGCCATCCAAAAAGCGGAGAAAAATACAAGTGGGGAAATTCGAGTTCATATTGAATTCGAATCTTCTCCCAATCATTTTGACAAAGCTTTAGAAGTTTTCGAGCAATTGGAAATGCACAAAACCAAAGATAGAAATGGTGTGTTGTTTCATGTTTCACCAACCGATCATAACTTTACAATTATTGGTGATAAAGGAATTGATCAAGTGACACCAGATGATTTTTGGGATGATATAAAAGAAGAGGTCATCAAGCATTTCAAAAAAGAACATTATGTAAAAGGGCTTTGTGAAGGAATAAAAAAAACAGGCAAAGCACTTAAAAAATATTTTCCTTATCAAGAGGATGATACAAACGAATTACCAGATGAAATTAGCTACAGTTAAATACTTTTTTCTAACTTTTTTTCTTTCAATTTTAACCGTTTTTGGGCAGACACCTGATGAATTGGTGAAGATGGAACATCCGCCTAAAAAGCTTGTGCAAGATTATGCACATGTTTTTGATGCAATGCAATTGGATGAATTAGAACGAAAATTAGTAGCCTATGATGATTCAACATCTACTCAAATTTTGGTATTAACAGTGAAGTCTCTAGATGGTTATCCGTTAGAAATGTTTGCAAATGATATTGGTGAAAAATGGAAAGTTGGTACACAAGGAAAAGATAATGGAGTTGTAATTGTTTTAAGTGAACAAGATCGTAAGATTACGATTAGAACAGGTTATGGAGCTCAAATTTATTTACCGCCAAGTGTCAACAAATCGATTATTGACAATGTTATTATTCCGTATTTCAAACAAGGTGATTATGCTGGTGGAATAAATGCTGGAGTCAATTCTATTTTTCAAGCTTTTGCAGGAAAATATAAGCAAGACAAACCAAAATCGCAAGAACCAGAAATGGATTGGCTTGCATTGATTTTTGCCATAGGATTTTTCATTTTTATCTTTATTATTATTTCGAAAGGTAAAGGAGGAAATAATGGAGGAAATGGTGGCAGACGAAGAAGTTTGTTAGATGATATTATCATTATGAACACAGGAAGTTCTGTTTTCGGTGGCGGAGGTTTCGGCTCAGGAGGTAGTTCTTGGGGTGGATCATCTGGNNGCGGAAGCTTCGGAGGCGGAGGAGCATCTGGTAGTTGGTAGAAATACTATTTTGATTAATGAATTTTAAAATTGTCACAAATATTGAAACTGATATTTTTTATTTAATTATTAATGAATTAGTAAAAGATAAATGGAAAATTATTTGTGAATATGATGATGAAATTTTTGATAAATCAATTGATTTCGACTTTTACAAATTAGCTAAAAATGAAAAAATAATTTTGTTTGCTTGGGACAACTGGTTTGAAGGAGAGATAAAAGCTGAAATTGAAATTCTAAAAGAGTTAGCTGTTCAATATAAGTTTGATTTAAACTTTAATGAAGCAAATTTTCTTCAAGATGAATATATTACAGAAAGAATGAAAAATCTTTTAAAATTTCACGAATAAACCCAAAAATCCGAACGAAACCGTTCGGATTTTTTTATGACTGAACATTATTCGTTAAATTCGTTTTCTAAATCAGTTTATGGAACTTCTCAATCATATTTACACCAATCAACGCAGCAATACAAACGATACGTCGGATGCGAGATCAGAATATCAGCGNNGATTATGATCGTATTATTTTTTCGTCTGCCTTTCGTCGTTTGCAGAACAAAACGCAAGTTTTTCCTTTGCCAGGAAGTGTATTTGTCCACAATCGATTGACGCATTCGTTAGAGGTTTCGTCTGTTGGACGCTCGATGGGAAATTTGGTAGGAAAGTTTATTTCCGAAAATTATAAATTAACAAAAGAATCACAAGAATTTTATAAATATAGTATTCACGATGTTATTTCAGCGGCATGTTTGTGTCACGATATCGGAAATCCAGCTTTTGGACATTCGGGCGAAGATGCAATTGCTTCTTATTTTGATCGCCATGAAACAGATTTGAAACAATATTTTACTGAAGCCGAATGGGCTGATTTAATCAATTTTAACGCAACAACAAAACGGAAAATCGGAAGGTGGTTTACGTTTGACGTATTCAACATTGGCTGCGATTGCAAAATATCCATGTGAATCGGTTGCAAAAGATAAAAATCAATTGCATCGTAAGAAATTTGGATTTTTTCAGGCGCAAAAGGAAGCTTTCCGAACAATTGCTGAAAAAACGAATATGATTTTGGAACAAGATTCACCAATTATTTACAAGCGACATCCGTTTGTGTGGTTGGTAGAGGCGGCTGACGATATTTGTTATTCGATTATCGATGTCGAAGATTCGCAACGTTTAGGAATTATTGATCATGATAAATGCCGAAAATTATTTTTGAATTTAGTTGAATCTTTAGATCCATCTCAAATTGATAAAACAAAAAATACATTAAAATCAATTTCAGATAAAAATGATCGAATAGCCTATTTACGTGCAAAATCAATTAATTTATTGACGCAAAAATCGGTTGAAGTTTACCAAAATAATTTTGATCANNATTGTAAAAGGAGAATTTAAAACGGCGTTATTAGATGTGATTAAAAATGAAACGGAACAAGTAACGAAACGAGTTTTAGACGAAATTCAACGTTTCTCGATTGAAAATATTTATAATCATCGTTCTGTTCTCGAAATTGAAAATGCAGGTTATAATGTAATGTCAGAATTGCTTTCGCAATTTATTCCTCCAATTTTAAAAGATGAAAAAGAACGCAAAACGTTTGAGAAAAAAGCCTTGCGTTTAGTTCCTGCTCAGTTTTTATATGAGAAAGGAACAAAGTATCAAAAGGTAATGGGAATTTTGGATTATGTTTCGGGAATGACTGATAATTACGCAACAGAATTATATCGTCGTATCAAAGGAATCGAAATTGGAATGACGATTTAAGTACGAAGTTAGAAATACGAAGCTCGAATTTAGAGAAATTGTCATGCTGAACTCGTTTCAGTATCTCATCAAAAATTAGCGAATTTGTTATTCCGACGAATGGAGGAATCTATAGATTCTTCATTTCGCTGAAGCTNNTCGAATAACGAATAACTAAATAACATCACACAATAATGAAAAATGTAACAATACGAGAAGCAAGAAAAGAAGATTGTCCTCGAATTTTAGAGTTAATTCACGAATTAGCTTTATACGAAAAAGCACCAGACGAAGTAACGGTAACCTTAGAAGAAATGGAAGAATGCGGGTTTGGAGATAAACCAGTTTGGGGTTCTTTGGTTGCAGAAGTGGACGGAAATGTGGAAGGAATTGCGTTGCATTACGATCGTTATTCGACTTGGAAAGGACGCAGATTATATTTGGAGGATTTGATTGTAACCGAAAAAATGCGCGGTTCTGGAATTGGTAAATTATTATTGGATGAATTAATTGTTTATGGAAAAGCGAATAATTACCACGGAATGGTTTGGCAAGTTCTGGATTGGAATGAACCTGCAATTAATTTCTATAAAAAATATAACGCAGATTTTGATCCAGAATGGATTAATGTTTCNNAATAACAAAAAACTCCAACTTGATGAAAAGTTGGAGTTTATATTTTTGCTTAACGCTATTTCATAAAACTTTCATACCATTTCCATAAAATAATTCCTGTACAAACCGAAACATTAAGCGAATGTTTTGTTCCTGATTGTGGAATTTCGATACACGTATCACATTGATCAATGATTGATTGTTGCACACCATCAACCTCATTTCCCATCACAATTGCATATTTCTGAGATTGGTCAACTTCAAATTCATTTAACAAAACAGAACCTTCCGTTTGTTCAATCGTTACAATTTGATAACCATCTTCTTTTAATTTAGCAACCAATTCATTCGAATCTTTCACATATTCCCAATCAACAGAATTTTCTGCACCAATGGCCGTTTTATGAATTTCTTTATGAGGTGGAGTTGCTGTAATTCCACACAAATAAATTTTATCAATTAAAAATGCATCCGAAGTTCTAAAAACTGCACCAACATTGTGCATACTTCTCACATTATCCAACACCACAACAATCGGGTGTTTTTCAATAGCTTTATATTCTTCCGCAGAAACGCGACCTAATTCGTCTAATTTTAGTTTTCTCATCACTTCGTTTTTAACTAACTTAGCTGTTCAAAATTTATAATAATTTGACAAAAGTAGTAAAGAATAAGGAAACTCCTCTAATGAAACAATATAACACCATCAAGGCGAAATATCCTGATGCAATGTTGTTGTTCCGTGTGGGAGATTTTTACGAAACATTTGGAGAAGATGCTGTGCGAGCTTCTCGCATTTTAGATATAGTTTTAACAAAACGCGCCAATGGTTCTGATAATAGTGCTTTGGCAGGGTTTCCTCATCATAGTTTGAATACTTATTTACCGAAATTGGTGAAAGCCGGTTTACGCGTTGCAATTTGTGATCAGCTCGAAGATCCAAAGATGGTAAAAGGTATCGTAAAACGTGGTGTTACAGAATTGGTAACGCCTGGTGTTGCGTTGCAAGATGAGGTTTTATCGTCAAAATCGAATAACTTTTTGATGGCTGTTCATCAAGGTGATAAAGCTTTTGGAATTGCGTTGTTAGATGTTTCGACAGGAGAATTTTTGGTTTCGGAAGGACAAGAAGATCAAGTAGCGAAAATTATTCAATCGTTTCGACCAAGTGAAGTGATTTACCAAAAACGTGTTAAATATAATTTTTCTGATGTCAAAAGTAAATTTTTGTTGGATGATTGGGCTTTTCAATATGATTTTGCAGTTGATAAATTAACCAATCTTTTTAAAACTAAGAATCTAAAAGGTTTTGGAATTGAGGATTTAAAAGATGGAATCATTTCTGCGGGTGCAATTTTAGCTTATTTGGATGACACACATCACTTCGAAATTCAGCATCTAACATCTATTCAGCGTCTTAATCAAGATAGTTTTGTGTGGATGGATCCATTTACGATTCGCAATCTCGAATTGGTTTATTCTCCACATCCAAAAGGTGTTACGTTATTAAATGTTTTAGACGATACCAAAACTCCGATGGGAGCACGTTTGTTGAATCGTTGGATGGTAATGGTGTTGAAAGATTTGAAATCAATTCAACGTCGTCAAAATATTGTCGAATACTTCTACAAATTTGGAGATTTACGTTACGATTTGCGAGAAAAATTAGGTCAATTAACCGATTTAGAACGTTTGGCTGGAAAAGTTTCGACAGGTAAAATTACACCTCGTCAATTGCAACAATTAGCACAAAGTTTGAAAATTTCGGAAGAAATAAAAGAAGTTGCTGAACAATCGAATATCAAAGAAGTTGCAGATTTATTTTCTCGAATCGAACCAATTGATCATTTAACACAAAAGATTTTTGATACACTTTCTAACGAGCCTCCGCATCAAATTGTAAAAGGAAATGTAATTAGAGAAGGTGTTTCAGAAGAATTGGATCGATTACGAAAAATTCAGTTTTCTGGAAAAGATTATTTGGATCAAATGTGTCAACGCGAAACAGA
>NZ_DINY01000013.1:34769-35618 GCF_002426075.1 Empedobacter sp. UBA5528
AGCGTTATATTACCGAAGAATTAAAAGAGTACGAAACACAAATTCTTGGTGCAGAAGAAAAAATTCTTGCTATAGAAAATCAATTATTTATTGAATTGTTACAAGAAATTATCACTAAACTTTTACCGATTCAACAAACGGCAAAAGCAATTGCATTTTTGGATGTTTTGTCAACTTTTGCAGAAATAGCAGAGAAAAATAATTACACAAAACCTTCTCTTAATGATGGTTTTGAACTAAATATAAAAGAAGGTCGTCATGCTGTGATTGAGCAACAATTACCAATTGGTGAACAATATGTGTCGAATAATGTTGAGTTAAATTCGGATCATCAGCAAATTATTATGATTACTGGACCAAATATGTCTGGTAAATCGGCGCTTTTACGTCAAACTGCTTTGATTGTTTTGATGGCGCAAATGGGAAGTTTTGTTCCAGCTCAAGCTGCAGATTTAGGAATCATTGATAAAGTTTTTACTCGAGTTGGTGCTTCAGATAATATTTCATCAGGTGAATCGACATTTATGGTCGAAATGAATGAGACAGCAAGTATCTTAAATAACATTTCGGAACGAAGTTTGATTTTATTGGATGAAATTGGTCGAGGAACTTCGACTTACGATGGAATTTCGATTGCATGGGCAATTGCAGAATTTTTACATCAAAGTGCCTTGAAACCAAAAACATTGTTTGCAACGCATTATCATGAATTGAATGAAATGTCAAAATCGATGGAACGTATCAAAAACTTTAATGTTAGTATCAAAGAAACAAAAGATACAATATTATTTTTGAGAAAATTAGTTCCAGGAGGAAGTGAGCACAGTTTTGGTATACATGTTGCTAAAA
>NZ_DINY01000017.1:0-14066 GCF_002426075.1 Empedobacter sp. UBA5528
TTTTTTATTCATGAGTTATTATTGTTTTCGAATGAATTCATATACCCTTTGGGGAAGTCTTGATGAAAAAACATTTGAAATTAAAAGGAGAAGCTCCAGTGGAGCTTAGGTATAATGCTTACAAATCGGTCAATAACGGCTATTCGCTAAATGCTTTAGAACATTCGCATATGAAATGCGAACATAAATCATTTTTAACGCTCTTTACGCCGAATTGACACTCGACTTTTCAGCAATGACGGTTTATAAATTCGTTGTTAAAAAAGGATTTGAATATTAATAAGAAAAAAAATGTAAAACGTTAAGCGTATCACGTCAAACGTAAAAACAAAACCCCTTTCCCCAAAACAAAGTTGGCGCGATGTACAGGAAAAGGAGAGGCTTTTAAAACTAAATGTTGAATTAAAAAACTATGTAAAATTATGAAAATATTTTACTTTAAACTCAATAGGCATACAATAAGTGTGCTATTGGGATTGTTTTGTGCAACACCTTTATTAGCACAAACAGGAAAAACCGTGACTGGAACGGTAAAAGAACTTCAAGTCCCGCTAGTGGGCGTAATGGTAAAAGAGGAAGGAACCGATAACTCCACATTTACCGATGTAAATGGACAGTATTCATTGACCTTACAACAGGATGATGCTAAACTAATTTTTGAGCAATTGGATTTTCCTATTCGAGAAGAAGAGGTATTGAATAGAAGCGTGATAAATGTAAGTTTCACAAAAGAAGATGATGAAATTCAACTAAAAGATGTGGTGATAAATGCGGGGTATTATGCTGTAAAAGACAAAGAACGAACAGGGTCTATTACTCGTGTTACCGCAAAGGAAATAGAGAATCAGCCCGTTAATTCTGTTTTAGATGCATTGCAAGGTCGTGTTCCTGGTTTAGAGATTACACCAACTTCTGGAGTGGCTGGAGGTGGTTATACCATTAGGATAAGGGGACAAAATAGTATCGCTGCGGGAAATAATCCTCTATTTATTGTAGACGGTGTTCCATTTGATACCAATTCGATGGGAGATACTTCTACTTCTGCACAAATCTTTTATGGGTCAACTATAAATCCTTTAAATTATATCGATCCACAATCTATCAAATCTATCGAAGTTTTGAAAGATGCTGATGCTACTGCTATTTATGGATCACGGGGAGCAAATGGTGTGCTATTGATTACCACTAAGAAGGGCAAAGCAACAAAAACAAGTATTTCTATAGATGCGTCTACCAGTGTTATTAACCCTACTAAGTTTCCTAAACTACTTACTACCGAACAATATCTAGATATAAGGAAAAAAGCCTTTGCGAATGATGGTGTAACGACGTATCCTACGACAGCCTACGACATAAATGGAACATGGGATATGACCAGATATACAGATTGGCAAAAACTACTTATTGGGAATACAGCTTTCAATCATAACATTCGTACGTCTATAAATGGTGGGAATGAGCAAACTAATTTTATGATAGGTGCTAATGTCATGAAAGAAACTTCTGTTTTCTATGGTAATTTCGCATACAATAAATTCAGTTTTTTTTCGACATTAAACCATAAAACAGCGAATAACAAACTAAAATTGCAATGGACCACTAATTATGGACAGGATAAAAACTATTTGCCTACACAAGATTTAACCAGAACTGCAAGGACACTTGTTCCAAATGCTCCGAGGTTGTTTAATGAAGATGGTAGCTTAAATTGGGAAAACAATACTTGGACAAACCCACTTGCGGCACTCAATGCAAGTTACCGCAATAATACACGTAATCTAAATACAAATCTGAATACAAGTTATCTGTTGATGGATAATATTGTTTTACGATCTAATGTAGGATACAATCGATCAGATTTGGATGATAGTCAACTTAATCCACATACCATTCGCAATCCTGCTTTTGGTGCTACAAGTCAACAATCTAACATGACTAAAAATTCTGGGCAACATGAAGGGTGGTTAATAGAACCACAATTGGATGCTAATTTTAATTTAACTGCTTCGAGTAAATTAAGCGTATTAATTGGGGGGACTTTGAATAGCCAAACAACAACTAAGTTGGTGATTATGGCAAATGGTTTTACAGACAACCAGTTAATGAATGTTTTAAGCGCTGCTAAAAATGTGACGATATACAAGGATACTGAAGAGCAATATAAATATGCTGCTCTGTATGGAAGAGTAAATTATAATCTACACGAAAAATACTTCGTTAACTTGACAGGACGACGAGATGGATCGAGTCGATTTGGTCCTAATCATCGATTTGCAAATTTTGGTGCTATTGGTGCCGCTTGGCTTTTTTCGAAAGAAAGTTTTCTACGTGACGTATCATGGTTAAGTTTTGGGAAATTACGAGGAAGCTACGGGGTAACAGGAAATGATCAGATTGGAGATTATCAATACCTAAACACCTATAACATCAGTCAAAATGGATATGATGGGAATATACTATTGACAACAGCACGTTTATATAATCCTGATTTTTCGTGGGAGAAAAATAAAAAGTTGGAATTTGCTTTAGAAACCGCATTCCTAAAAAATAGAATTAACCTAACACTGAATTATTATCAAAACCGATCAAGCAACCAATTGGTTGGCTATAGTTTACCCGCTATAGCAGGTTTTACCTCTATACAAGCAAATTTGAATGCTGTTGTAGAAAATAAAGGTTGGGAAATGGATTTACAAGTTGTTCCTATAAAATCTGCTAAATTCAACTGGTCAACTTCTTTTAATCTTACTATTCCTAAAAATAGATTGGTGGCATTTGATGGTTTAGAAAACACCTCCTATGCAAATATGTATGTGATTGGAAAATCATTGAACAGCAAGAAAATGTATCATCTGCAAGGGATAAATCCAACAACTGGTTTGTATGAGTTTACAGATTATAATGGTGATGGAAAGATAACTGCCATAGAAGATAAACAACAAGTTGTATCATTAGATCCTTCTTTTTATGGGGGTTTCTCCAATTCTGTTTCCTATGAAAACTTTAATATCGTGCTCTTTTTTCAATTTGTCAAGAAAAAAGGATTTAATGAATTCTATGGGACTACTATGCCGGGTACAATGTATAATCAGCCTGCTTCTGTATTAAATCAGTTTCCAAATGGGGTAATTCAGAATTATTCAAGTGGCTCTAATTCCGCAGCGACAGTTGCTTATTCTAACTTTAATAATAGTGATGCGATGGTAACCGATACCTCTTTTATTCGATTGAAAAACGTGTCATTGTCTTATAAACTTCCTCTAAGTAAAAATCAGTCCAATCAATATGTGATTTATGCGCAAGGTCAGAACCTATGGACATGGAGTAAGTATAAATACGGTGATCCAGAACAGACAACTGGTTTTCTTCCTCCTTTGAGAAGAATTTCGATAGGATTTAAAGCTAATTTTTAATGACACAATTATGAAAAAATATCAAAACATAGTAAGCTATTCTTTATTCGTTTTCCTAATAGGAAATACGATAATAAGTTGTGAGAATTTTGTGGAATTAGATTCTCCAAAAGGGCAATTGAACCAAACAGATGTATTTGAAAATAACCAAACGGCACAAGCCGCCGTTACCACTTTATATGCATTATTACGTGATAATAGCTTAATAGCTGGTAATTTATCTAGTGCTGGTTTTTACATGGGAATTTATTCAGACGAGCTGGATAGCTATGCTGCTCCTAATAGTGTTGCAGATTTATTTTACAAACATCAAATTATCCCTACAAATAGTGGTGTGAAAGAGGTTTGGACAAGTTCCTTTAAAGTAATATACGAATGCAATGCGGTAATAGAAGGTGTAGAAAAATCAAAAGGATTGACCTATGAGCAAAAGAAACAATACAAAGCGGAAGCTGTATTTATTCGCTCGTTAACTTATTTCTATTTAACCAATTTATTTGGAGATATTCCATTTATTACAACAACAGATTATACCATTAATCAGAAAAGTTCAAAAACAAATCATCAAAATATACTTCTTAAAATTGAAGAAGATCTTATTGAATCAAAACAACAATTAAGTGAGCTTACGTCAGTTACAAGTAACCTTAGGGCGAACAAATATAATGTTACAGCATTATTAGCACGTCTATACATCTACCAGGAGAAATGGGAAAAAGCTGAAAGAGAATCAACAGAATTGATCAATTCAGGTAAATTTCAGTTAGAGAATGAGTTGAATAAAGAGTTTTTGAAAGAAAGTCGTTCTACACTATTCCAATTAAAAGCCAAAGCTGATGGTGGTAATTCTAATGAAGGTAGTATTTACATTTTTGAAGCTGGTCCTCCTCCTAATGCATCTTTATCCCCTCAACTATTTGAATCTTTTGAGCCAACTGATTTGAGAAAACAACAGTGGACAAAACAAATTACTACTAATGGGAAAAATTGGGTAATGCCCTTCAAATACAAAGAGAAGTATGTGACAACAACAAGTAAAGAATATACCATTGTTTTTAGACTTGCTGAACAGGTTTTAATTCGAGCTGAAGCACGAATGAGATTAGGCAACTTGAATGGAGCAAAAGGGGATATAAATAGTATTCGAAATAGAGCTGGATTAACACCTATCACAACTTCATCTTCTCAAGATATTTTTGAAGCTATTGTAACGGAACGTCAACATGAATTTTTTACAGAGCATGGCCATCGTTGGTTTGATTTGAAACGATGGAATTTGGCAGATCAAGTCTTAAATCCCATAAAAACAAATTGGAAAGCAACTGACGTATTATTACCAATTCCAGAAGCCAAACTCTTAATTAATCCAAATCTATTACCGCAAAACAAAGGCTATTAAGAAGTTGTAGTATACAATACAACATCATAAAAGCCATTCATACAAACATCAGAATTAGTACCAATGGAAAAAATAAGTAAAATAATATTCCTCATCCTGTTGGGATTTGTTCTCTCGACCTACAACGTCTTTGGTCAAGAGATAAATAAGAAAACATATACACACGATTTAGACAGTATATGGTCTACTAATACAACAATTCGTGATATTAGCACTAACGGAAATTGGATTGAAACCTCTGAGTTCTTCTCAGGTAAGAATATCATTCGATTATTTCATCCTTCAACCTCAAATGTAATAGAAAGAGAAAATACAAAAAAGAGTTTATTTTCTAATAACGAACATTTTGCAATCCTTTTAAGTGAAAGCAAACTTGAAATAATCGATTTAAGAAATTTGAAAAGCGTTCTTGTGTTGAATAAACCAATTAGAAAAGTAGAATTTGATTCGACCAATCAACAGCTTGCTTATTTAACAACTGATGATGTTTTGACGCTATTTGATACCAAGACGGAAAAATTTGTTACAAAACATAATGTTTCCAACTTTAGTTGGAGCCCTGCTTCATCTACATTAGCAATTCTTTCTAAGGATGGAAAAACAGTTGGTTTTTATAGCTCAAAATTAGAGGCTATTGATCAGCTATCAAGTGATATAGGCACGTACATTTTTAATGATCGATCTCCTCTAAATAATTGGAGTAAAAATGGACAGTATTTTTCATTTCTTGAAAATGAAAATGAAAAGAGAAAAATAGTTCGTTATGCATTCCAAACAAAAAGGCTGAATTTCATCAATGTAGAAGATTGGTTGAAAATAAATCCTTCTTATCATTTTATGGATGAATCTATTCGTGTATTAGCGGATGGAAAGTATATTGAATTTCAACTAAATGAAAAAAGTACCGAAGATTCTTTAAAAGGAATTGAAAAGTGGTCTACCAACGATACGTGGATCTATCCCAAAGAACAATTAATGAAACAAAAAGATGGTTATAAACGGTTTATTTGGACTGTTGATGAATACGATTCTGTTACGGAAATAAAAGGAAACCAATTCGCACTTAATAGTAATATCCACTTTGCCTTGACATTTGATAGAAAACAATATGAACCACAATATAGATATTTTGAAATTGCAGATGTTTATTTAAATGATTATCAATCAAAAAAATCATATAAAATAATCGATAGTCTGTATACCAATCCTAATTTTATTTCTGTTTCACCAAATGGGGAGTACATTGCTTATTTTAAAACGAAGCATTGGAATTTGTATGATGTAAAAAAGCAAACACATAAGAAGTTAACAACAGTTCTTTCTCAAGTTTTTTATGATAGAACTAAAGCAGAAACTGACAAACCACCTTTTGATCAGCCCTATTGGTCAGAGGATGGAAAATTTATTCTACTAACGTCAACCTATGATTTGTGGCAATTTAGTATAGATAAAAATGAAGTAAAGCAAATTACCTTTGGAGAACAAGAAGAAGAACACAATCGTTTGGTATCTATTAATTTAACGAACTCATCAAATCGTCGTATTGACATGAATAAACCGCTCGTTCTTAAGCTTCATAAAGATGATCAGTCACATGGAATTGCCATCTTAAAAAAAGGAAAAGTCATACACTCATTTAGTACGGATGCCGAAATCAATCCAATTTACAGTGATAGCAACAAAAATAAATTGTATTACAGAAAAGCAAAATACAATGAATCACCTTCAATTCATGAACTTTCAACTAATCATACAACGCGTATTATTTACCAAAGCAACTCTAAGCTAAGTGAATACGACTTAGGTTTTTCTAAAAATATAAACTATACATCTATAAATGGAAACGTGATGAATGGAGCTCTTTTATACCCTTCTCAGTACGATTCAACTAAAACATATCCTATGGTTGTGTACATTTATGAAAAGAATTCGTTTAAAGTAAACGAATTTACTTTACCATCTAAAAATTCACCTATCGGATTTAATTTCATGGACTATGTATTAGATGGCTATTTTGTTTTGTTACCCGATATAGAATATGAAATTGGAAACCCGGGCAGATCTGCTTTGGTAAGTGTAGAAAATGCCGTAAAAAAAGCTGTAGAACTATCGACAATTGATCAAAAAAGAATTGGTTTAATTGGACATTCATTTGGTGGGTATGAAACAGCCTTTATTTCTACACAATCAACATTTTTCAAAACAACAGTTGTTGGTTCAGCTATAACCGATTTGATTAGTTATTACCATGATTATAATATAGATAATCAGTCAGATCAATTATGGCGATTAGAAAATTACCAATTAAGAATGGGTGATAGTTTATATAATTTAAAAGATAAATATTTCAGAAACTCGCCTCTTTATCATATAGAAGAATTACAAATACCAGTTTTAATATGGACAGGCAAAGAAGACTATAATGTAAATTGGTACCAAAGTGTGTATTTTTTTATGGGAATAAAACGATTAGGAAAAAAAGCCGAATTACTTTTATTTGATCATGAAGGACATACCTTAAAAAATAAAACCAATCAACAATTTTTATCCACTAAAATAAAAAATTGGTTTGATACGTATTTAAAATAAAAGAACGGAGCAGATGCTCCGTTCCTATTTAAATTAGACTTAAATATTATTGACGATATAGTGGAATACTACACGAAGTTTCTGATAAATCTCTCAATTCAAAAACATCTTTTTCAATTCCATTTTCGTTCACAGTACAAGGTAATCCAATTGTTGTTGAACATTCAACTTTTACGTCATCACAATGATTTGTTGCAGAATTGTAAATATATCCTGTCATAGCTTCTTCTTCACTATTTTGAGAAGATTTACTTTCAGTGGCAAATGCAAAAGCAACAGCCATCATTCCTACCCCGATTGGTAGCGCTTTTTTTAGAAAATTTGTTTTCATTTTGTATAATTTTAATGTGGTGACTTACTCTATTGTACAGGTTTTCAGTCATCCCCTGCGTTGCGCAACGATTTATTTTCTTTTGTTATAGATATAAAGTTCATGATCTACAATCGCAAATATTTTGTTTTTGTAAATGGTGAAATTTCTAAGTTGATTTTTAGGTGAATGGTAGAGGTAAAAGCTATGAGTATAGCTTTTGTTCACCAAATCATATTGATCTATGACACTTGTACCTTCTATTTTTTGTTCGAAATTGCCTAGTCGATCAGTCGATATATAGAGTTGATTACCATAAGTAGAGGCTAATTTGTTTACAAGTAAGGTTTGTGGTCCTAGCTTATATTGTTGTGTTTTTTTATAATAGGCTACATCGATCTGAACTTTAGAAATAGTATCAATGGTATTTCCTGTTTTCATTTCAGCTAATTCAGCTTCAAATTCGAGGTACTGATTTTTGTAGTAATAGACATAGATAAACTTTTTTAATTGGGAATTCCATAGTAATGTACCGTCTGACTCAAATGTACCGTCAAGTTGTTTTTCTAGACTGCCATAGTTAAGTTGTAGTTGATGCTCTGATAACAATCCCAATACATTTGCTTTTACTTTGGTACTATAAGTTGCTATCCCAAACTTAGAAGAATCTGCTACCACAAATTGATTATAATATATATCTCCTTTAGAAATGGTATTTGCTTTCCAATCATCAATTTTACCTCGAAATAAAATGCCAACCGAACCGTCTCCTAAATAAAAATAAGGTGTTTGTACATAAGCAATCACTCTTTTATAAGGCAGGTTATATTGCTCAATTTCTAGTTTTATATCCTTCATTTGATTAGCGAGATAATCATATCTTTTAAGAAATAATGGTGTTTCTGTATTGGCTAAATAGAGATAACAACTATCAATTCCTGCTATATAATAACCAGTTGATTCTAAGTCGAAAGTAGTTTGTTTTTCGGCTAAATGCGGAATGTATTTACGCGTAAACGCATTGTTATACTGAGATTTCTTTTCTGATAAACCATATAAAATGGTTACACTAACAATTCCAATTAAAATAAGAAAGAATTGTTGAATTACATAACCTCTCCATGTTTGAGAGATGTTTGTTATTCTAACGCCAATTAAAGCCAATCCTACAAATACACCATTAAAAATGAGATGTTCTGTCCATCCCAATTTTTCTAAAACACCACCACATGAACAAGGAGTAAATGCCGTGAAATGTAGAATAATGATAATATAGGTCGTGAACATCACCATTAAGAAAAGTGAAATCTGTAAAGCGAATGCTCGGAACCGTTCAAACATCAAAAAGATTGCTGTTACAAGTTCTATAGCAATAATTCCATACGAAATAGGAATCGCATAACTAGCTAATAAGGGTGATTGTCCCAATTGCGTTTGAAAAGTCTCAAAATCGATAAGCTTACTGACTGCTGCATAGACAAATAAAACAATAAAAAGGTAGCAAATGAGTGTTTGTAAAATAGGAGTTACTTTTCTCATGTTTTTGTGTTTTACGGTTAACGGTAAAGGGTTAACGGTTAATGCTATACAAAGTTCAGAGAAGTTATTGAGCAAGTCAATACCTATTTTTAGAAAAAACAGACCAATTTTTGTTAATTCTACTCATTTTTTAAAAATAGAACTTATTTTTTTGAAAAACATCTCATTTTTGATGAGTTTTAGAATTGTTCTATATAAGGTGATCTTATTTTAACCAGATTATTTGAAAACCTTTTTCTCGATACAAAATTCTTTTAGAATTCCACTCAAAATGGGGATTTATTGATGAATTGCTTTAGAAATTATGTTAAGGTTTAGTTGTTTTTAGAATATAACTTTTTTATTGCCAGAAATGTTAGTATGAGATGACGATATTTTACCCAATGAAAGCCAATTTATGAAGTTGCATATTTTTTATTATCTTGCTCTAAAATAATAAAAGTTAAATTATGGCTAGTTCTATCAATTTAAAAATATTCAAAGAATTTATTAAGTCGAGTAATTTTGGAGGTTTCCTCCTTTTTTTATGCGTACTGATTTCTTTAATTATAGCTAATTCATCTTTAAGTGACACATTAAAAAGTGTATTATCTTATGAATTTGGAGTCGAAAATAGTTGGATTCATTTAAAGTATAGTACAAGCATGTGGATTAATGATGGATTAATGGCTATTTTTTTCTTACTTGTAGGTCTAGAAATAAAAAGAGAAATTGTAGAAGGTGAACTATCATCACCTAAAAAAGCTATTCTTCCTATTTTAGCAGCAATGGGTGGTGCGATAGTGCCTGCGTTAATATATATATATTTTAATATAGGTTTGGATACTTCAGGTGGATGGGGAATTCCTATGGCTACAGATATTGCATTTGCATTAGCAGTTATATCATTGTTAGACAAAAGGATTCCGATAAGTTTAAAGATTTTTTTGGCTGCATTAGCTATAGTGGATGATCTGATAGCTATTTTAGTGATAGCTTTATTTTATTCATCAGGTATAGACTTAGTGTATTTAATGTATGCGGGTGTAGGCCTAGGAGTATTAGTGTTAATGAATAGATTAAACGTTGAGAATCCTTATTTATATTTGATTCCAGGAATATTTATATGGTATTTTGTACATCATTCGGGTATACATGCTACAATAGCAGGTGTATTAGTAGCAATGACTTTACCAACAAATAATACTGATCAAGAATCGCCATTAGAACGATTAGAACATGCCTTAGTAAAGCCTGTAAACTTTATTATTATTCCAATTTTTGCATTTGCTAATACTAATATAACTATTTATAACGAGATGCTTGAAGGATTAAGCTCTCCTTTAGGATTAGGTATTTTATTAGGTTTATTAGTTGGTAAACCAATAGGTATTGTATTAAGTTCCATTATTTGCTCAAGATTTGGCATTGGTCAGTTACCAGAAGGGAGTAATTTAAACCATATTTTAGGTGTAGGATTATTAGCTGGTATCGGTTTTACGATGTCTATATTTATATCTAATTTATCATTTAATAGTGAAATATTAATTGATGAAGCTAAATTAGCCGTTTTATTAACATCTTTAATTGCTGGAGTATTAGGCTACTTGATTTTGAGAAAAAGTAGTAAAATAAATTAATAATACTTACTCGAATTTTTAATTCTCGATTATTTGATCAGATAACAAAATGTAGTTATAAATGGAAAAAGGCATATGATGAACATGGAGAAGAAGGTTTACTTAGAAAGAAAACAACACCTCGTACTTTTCCAAATCAAATTAAGCAAGAAGTTGTAAATAAAGTATTAGAACTTCGAAAAGAACATAAATTAGGGACTTGGCGAATTAAATGGTATTTAGAACGTTATCATGATATTTTAATATCAGAATCAAGTGTTTATCGTATTCTAAAACGCAATAATGTAGGTCGATTAGACAGAAAGGCAACTAGAAGAGCTATGCATAGTATTCGATATGAAAAAGAAACACCAGGTCATCATGTACAGGTTGATGTTAAATTTCTAATTTTTCAAGATGCAAATGGCCATAAAATCAAGAGATTTCAATATACAGCAATTGATGATGCTACACGAATTAGAGCGCTTAAAATCTATGAAAAGCACAATCAATTAAGTTCAATTGATTTCATAAATTATGTTGTAGATAAATTTCCTTTCAGAATTAATACAATTCAAACAGATAACGGACATGAATTTCAATCAAAATTTCATTGGTATGTTTAAGATTTAAGAATGAGACACCGGTTTATAAAAGTAGGAAGACCTTGGTTAAATGGAAAAATTGAACCATCTCATTTAACTGATAAAAAAAGAGTTCTATCAACTTTTAAGCTATACTAATGATCCCGATCTAAATCAAAAATTAGGGGAATGAGAAAAATTTTATAATCTAAATAGACTTGATATTCATTTAAAGTAAAAACACCTTATTAAATACTAAAATCAAAACTAAAATAATTATATTTAATGCCTACGTAGTGATGAAGTACGACAATTAATATCAATAAAATGTCTATGAATAGAATATACAAATTGCTCAATCTACATATTGGAGAAGAAGATAAGAATAAGGTCAAAGAGGATGTACAAAGTAATATCTCATTTAAAGGAGCAAATTTATGGATTTTAGCATGTGCTATTTTGATAGCTTCAATAGGTTTAAATGTTAATTCAACAGCAGTTATTATAGGAGCTATGTTAATTTCACCTTTAATGGGACCAATTGTAGGTTCTGGTTTTGCATTAGCAACTTATGATTTTACCCTATTAAAGCGATCTACTAAGAATTTGTTTATTGCAACATTAGCTGGATTGGTAGTTTCGTGTTTATATTTTTATTTAAGCCCATTTAAAGAAGTAGAGTCAGAAATATTAGCCAGAACATCGCCTACAATTTATGATGTCCTAATTGCTTTTTTTGGAGGTGTCGTAGGAGCTATATCAATAACAAGAATTGAGAAAGGTAACCCAATACCAGGGGTAGCAATAGCTACTGCATTAATGCCACCATTGTGTACAGCAGGTTTTGGTTTAGCAACTCTCAACTTTAAGTTTTTAGCGGGTGCATTATATTTATATAGTATAAATTGTTTTTTTATTGCCTTATCTACATTTTTGGTATTGAAATATTTGAAATATAAGCCAATACAAACCCAAAACCCTGCACTAGACAAAAAAGTACGACTAACTATAACTGTTTTGATGTCTTTATTAATTTTACCTAGCTTCTATCTAGCCTATAATCTATTACAAGAAAAAAGATATACACAAAACGTAAATACATTTATCCAAAAAGAGTTTCAGTTGAAAGGTAAAACTATTATTTATAAAAATGTAAACTTTAGATCAAATCCAAAACGTATTGAACTTGCATTTTTAACAGAGAAATATGATAGTTTACAAATAAAAGAATTTAATAATAAGCTAGCGGATTTTGGTTTAGAAAATACAACTTTAGTTGTTCGACAAAATAATAGTGATTTAAAACAAGAAATATTAAGTGAAATAAATAAAAATCAGCTAAACGTAACAGAAAAAGATTTACAAATACAACAATTAAAAACACAAATAGAACAAAAAAAAATTGGAGATGCTACTACTGAACGTGAAATAAAATCCTTGTTTCCTTCAATACGTTATGTTTATTTTGGGATTATTCAACATTATAGTGATAGTTTAAAAGCAAAACCAATAGTGATATATCATTCAGAACAAGAAATTGATGAAAATCTATTGCATAACTGGTTGAAAATAAAATTAAAGAGTGATAATTTAGCATTGATTAAAGAATAATATTTATTTTTCGATTCTAAAAATCAGATTTAGAAGATGTTACAATATTTTATATAATAAGGTTATTTATAATCTGATAATCCTATTTTGCTGAACGATATAATAATACGAATTCTTAAGTTAAATTTTTTTAATGTTTATTCTTATTTTGAATTACGTCAAAACCTTTTTTCTCGATACAAAATTCTTTCAGAATTCCACCCGAAATGATAGTTGTATAGTTGAAATGAGTAGAATGAATAACGTGATTAAATTAAACTTTATTTGACTTGGTTCAGCAACAATTCGAATGTAGACTGAATAGCTTTAAGTGATTGAAACCTGGCGAGCTGTGAACGAAATTGGTAGGTGATGAAGGGGAATGATTGCTAAGGATGTAGATGTTAGATTTTCGATTTGTGAAATGTATTATGTATTATGTAAAATGTATTATGTATTAAGTAGTATGTTTTCAGATTAAGGATGAGGTTTTGAGATATCAATATTGAAAAAAGAATAAAAACGTAAAACTTATTACGTAAACATATCGCTCACTAATCTTTTTTACGCTTGTTTCAATGGATTGAAACTCGTCTGCAAATCGTATGTCGTCTCTAAAATCCATTGTTAAAAGTGATAACGAATCTGAATTAGAAAAAAGGATCATAAAAATGTCATATGATTTGGAGACGAGTGTCAAAAAGTTGAAAGTCATGGTTAAAATGTTTTACTGTTTGCGTAGCAAATGATTTAAAACATTCAATGGCTGAAACTAATTTTGACCGTCGAAAATCAAAGACAAGTCTTTTTTCGTTAGTTTTTTTGACTAAAAAAAGTGACAAAAGATTTCTCGATATCTCGAAATGATATATTGGATGCGATTCTGAGACAGGCTCAGAATGACAGCTAAATGATAAGCTTTGATTAATACTCATGTGATAAAAAGGATTTTACATTCATTTTTTCCTTGACGCAAAAACGAACCAAAAACGTCAAGACTGCGATTTTCGACGTTCAATTCTCATCTCACGCACTAAAAAGATT
>NZ_DINY01000031.1:0-32024 GCF_002426075.1 Empedobacter sp. UBA5528
TCAAATTAATCAAAATAATAATACAATAATATTAAATAAAAACTCTACTTTTAAGTGTTCTTAACAAGGGGAAGATTACACCCAAATAAATATCTGACCATAATAAGGAAATATTCAAAATTATATTTATCATCATTTTTAGAGAAGATAACAATTGAATCAGAGAAGTTAACGATATACACTTCAGTATCACTATAGCATCCATCAAGATGAGTACTATAATTTGTTTTTTCTATACTTTTTTTGAATTTGTTTATAGAGGTTAATCTAGAATAAATTTCATCATGAGTATTTCTCATAATACTATCTTTGAAACCTAATATATCTAAAAAAGCTACAAAACGAAAATCAGTTGTTTTCCAATTTGTTTTTATTGTATTAGTCATTAAATCTTGATTTTATTTACTTTTAAAATAGTTAATAATATTTTTTTTTACACTCAAATATACCAAAAAATCACAATCAAACCCCTTATTGTAAAACTACAATCCTACAAATTTTCTCCCACTTTTGCTCGTGTTTTCTTTTACTAATTGTCAAAAAAGAATATATAAATAACGTTGCATAACCCAAAAAGCTCCTGAGAGGAGCTTTTTTTGTGGAGTATATACTATTTTAAAAACTAAGGTTTTCACTACTTCGCATTCTACGTAAGCATAAAAAAAAGCAGTAATCATATAAAATACTGCTTATATAGCTTAAAACTAAACTTCGATAACTCCATAAGAATTAAAAGCTAACTTCGGTTCCGTTCAACAGGCTTCCATCTCATGCCCTCTGGGCAAGACGAAAGCTTAGTTATTGTGCGACGTTTTTATTCTAAACAGATGTGTTTTAACTTACCCGAGTCCTCGGTTGATTATAAACAGGTGTGTTTTACCTTATCCGAGTCCTTGGTTGATAACAAAGAAATTTATTTTTAACTATAATTAGTGAGTTTTAGACGAATTAAAACGTTTATTTTTGGCGTAATATTAATTGAGACTTTCTAAAAAATGAAAAAACTATTTTTATTGACAACATTCTTTATGGTGTCAGCACTTTTTGCTCAACAAGCGACTAATACGTTAGAAGGCGTTTTTACAACAAAAGCAAAAGATGAATTATATAATCCATTGAAATTTGATGGAAAAGGAAGAGTAACAATCGGTGAATTTGATGAGGTTGGTTACGAATTTACAGAACGCAATGATTCGGTTATAATATTTGTCGAAAAAACGGTTTTTATCTTCAAAAAAGAGAAAAATCAATTAAAAGGAATTTCAGATTGGGTGGATAAAAAAGTGTATAAATCAAATTTGAAATCTTTCGAAAATAAACCTCAATCAGATTCTAAATTAGCACAACGTGCAAATTGGATGGCAGAGAATTATGATATTAATTTTAAAAATAATGCAACCTATTTGTTTGATTTTGATGAAGAAAGTTTAACTAAAAAATTAAAAGAAAATGAAGCTGCAAATGCAAAACTGTGTAAAGAAGGTTTTGATGAAAGTTGTAAAGTAGTTTTTGCCTATAAATTTGCTGAACAATCTGGTGGTGTTTTCGAAACATTAAGTGCAACAGAAGAGTTGAAATTAAAACCAAATAAAGAGTTACAGCAATTAGCACAACGTGTGATTGATTTAGGAAATCCAGATGGATACGGATTATTTTATACGTATTACTATTTTACAGGAGAAAAGGAAAAAGCGGAAGAGTTTTTACAAAAAGGATTAGATTTAGGATCTAAGTATTGTACAGAGATTTCATTAAATTCTGCTTTAAGTGAATTTGGAGAAGGCTTACAATCGGAAGTAGAAGAATCAGAAGATTAATTCGAACAAATTATCATATAAAATAAAAGCTCAACATTAGTTGAGCTTTTTGTTATTTAGTCAATAAATATTTTGCAACAGCATGATAAGCTGGTAACGAATACGGGTCGTTCGCACTATTCGATGCAACCGGATTGGAAGCAAATCGCACAATAACCATTTCCGCTTTTGGATCAACATAGATCGCTTGACCATGAACGCCACGCGCCATAAATGCTTGATGCTCATTATTGGTTACCCACCACATATCTTTGTAGCTCCAGCCTTTTAGAAGTTTATAATCTGCCTTTGCAAAAGCTTTTTGATTTCCTCCTTTTTTTATTTCGTCAACCAATTTTTTAGGCAAAATTTGATGATTATTAAAGTAACCATTGTTTCTTATCATTTCTCCAAACATTGCCAAATCTCTAAGGTTTGCATTAAATCCACCTCCTGCAAAAGCAATTCCAGCACCATCAATCTGGTAATATCCATCAAAGTTAGTTCCCAACGGTTGCCAAAATTTTTCAGATAGAATTTGAGCCAAAGGTTTATTCAATACTTTTGTAATAATCCAACCCATCACATCAGTATTCACTGTTTTATAACCAAAAGCTTCGCCATGTTTACCATTTTTCTTGACTGTTTTTAGATAATCATAATAATTTGTAGGTCCATTATAATTAGCAGGTTTAGGAAAAGGATTTCCAGCAGCCGAAAAAGCCCACACTTCTGCATTCGGATCGCTGTAATCTTCACTATACTGTAAAGCTGTGGTCATGTCCAAAACTTGACGAATCGTAGCATCACCAAAAGCTGAGGTTTTCAATTCAGGAATATAATCACTACATTTTTTATTCTCATCTAGAATACCTTCGGCAACTAACATTCCGCCCAATGTACCCGTTAAGGTTTTACTAACCGACATCAAGGTATGAGTTCCGTTTTTGTTTAGTTCTCCAAAGTAATTCTCATAAACAATAGCGCCTTTGTGTAAAACAATAATTCCATCGGTATAATTTTTTTGCAAAGATTCTTTCCATGTCATAGTTTCTTTAGTTTCTAAAGGAGTAAAAGTCACATTATCGATAGATTGATCCAATTTAGTTGCCCAAGTATATCTGTTTTCTTGTGCCGAAGCAACATTTACAGTTGGGAAAAACTCGCGCATATGACAAACGCTGTAACGCAAAGCCGGAAAGTTAAAAAAGCTACCATCTATAGCGGACAAAATATCTTCTTTTGCAGGTGGAAACCCTTTCATCCAATTAAAATTCTTTGGATCCGATTGCTCTGCAGTCAAGAATTGTTGTCCATAATTCATTTGCGTCATCACTAAAATTAAACAAACTAATATTTTTTTCATAGTTGTACTATCTATTTGGTTGATAAATGAAGTAGAGGAGAAGCTTGCTTCTCAAATTTACGAAAACCATTTTAAACTTTATTTTATTAAAAATCGGTGAATTCGAAAGAATAATAAGGTCAAATAACAAGACGAATTCACCGACAAGTTTTGAAGTATTCGATTGATTAGATCTCAACTTCTCGTTCAGAATTTGTGCAATTACTATGAACGATATAATCGATTAGTTTTCCGTTTTCAAAACACAACATTAAATCTTCTTCATAAATTGATGTATGTGTCAATTGGTTAAATTGTAATAATTTTCCTTGTGAGATTTTAATGATTCCAGAATACCAGCTCGCAAAAACTTCTTCTCTTCTCGGAAACAAATAATTCAATTCAACTTCATCCAAACCATCCAAATATCCTCTGAAATTAATCAAAAACAATTCGTCATTTCTCAATTCCCATTTCCCATAATATCCTCTCCAGCATGTTGGCGAAGGTGGAGTAAAATAAGGTGGATGATTTAATTCTCTAAAATAATGATGTAATGGTTGTTCGGCTATAATATATTGTTGGTTGTCGATTAATAAAATTTCTCCTATTTGCGCGATCATTTTTTCTTATGGTTTATTCAAATGTAAAATAGCCATTCGAATAAATGAAAAATCAATAGTGCTAATTTATCAAAATAATAAAAATTGACCGACTAAAATAAATAGTTGAAAATTATTTTGTCTTTAAATGATAAATTCGTATTTATTATTTATTTAAGAGTTATTCTTTCACCTTGTTGAGGGAAAATATAATTGATGTTATATGGATTATCTTTTAACAATTCGTCTTTAATTTTTTGCTCATAATCATCTTTTGGCTTGATATGAGTAACGATAATTGTTAAACCTTTCAACCTACTTTTTCCAACTTCTTTCGCTAATTCGCCTAATTCTTCGTTCATTAATTTTGGGGTTAAATGACCAAATAATAATTTTTCGGGTTGAGAATTCGGAAAAGAAACTTCTAACATCATTGTTTTTAATTTTCCTGATTTAATTTTAGGTGAAATTGCTTTCCAAATAGTTGATAAGTTTTGAGTTTTTTCGATACGATCAGCTCCTGTATCACCAAAATATAAGACTGCATTTGAACCATTTTCGACTAATATTGCTGAACTTTTTAAAGGGTTTACATGACTCAATTCGTAAATAGTTCCTGTGAAATTAGTACCTTCTATTGTGAAAGGTATTCCTATTTCTGCGTATTTGTAGTAATATTTATTCAAAATTGGCGATTCACCTTCATTGGCAAAATTTGCCCAAGCATCATTGGTAAAATATTTATTTTTTAAAACTGAAATTGTTTCAGAAATACCATAAATAGGCTTGTTAGAATCTTCTGGAGAATTAATAATCATCCCAGAAAGATGATCCAAATGTCCATGTGAAATAAAATATCCTTTGATATAGTTTTTCAGAATTTTATTGTTTTGTTCTTCAAAAGTACCTTTCTCTATTGCTTTATTGATTCCAGAAAGAATTGTTCCTGCATCCAATGCTAAATAGCTGTTTGTTGTTTCTTCACCAATCAAATAAGATGAAAGATTGCTTTCATTGCTACCTCCATAAACACCAAGTGGAACAATCTGAATATTTTGTGCTGATGCAATCATCGAAATTCCGAATCCAATACTTAATAGATATTTTTTCATAAAAAGAATTTTAACAAAAATACAACTGAAAAGTATTATTAAACTAAAATATCCCCATAGTTTCTAAAAACTTTAGTATTTTCACATTTCTTTAAAAATTAACGCATAAAAATTAGTTAGAATGAAATCGAAATTATCTACTAAAATATTGAAAAATTATGCGACTCAACTGATGATGAAAAAAGCAATGTATGCAGCTGCAATTGCTTTATTGGCAACGAATGTTGATGCGCAAAAGAAACCTCTTGATTTGACTGTTTTTGATGAATGGCAATCAATCGGAATGAAAGAATTATCAAATAATGGTTCGTGGGTTGCTTATCAAGTATATGCACAAGAAAGCGATAATACATTGAACTTTTTTGGTTTGAAAACAGATAAAAATCTAAGTTTTCATCGTGGTGAACAAAGTGTTTTTACAGCAGATTCTAAATTTGCCGTTTTTAAAATTCGACCTTTTTACAAAGATTTGAAATTGGTTCGAATCAAAAAGAAAAAGGAACATGAAATTGCTAAAGATTCAATCGGAATATTAAATCTTGCAACAAATCAAGTCGAGAAATTACCAAATATAAAATCATTCAAAACACCGAAAAAAGGAGGTTCTCTTTTAGCTTATTTATTAGAAAAAGAAGAAACGAAGAATGATAAAAAAGACAAGTCAGATTCTACAAAAACGAAGGATAAAGTTGCAAAATCAGCTGGAAAAGATAAGAAAGATACGCCGTTAGAATTGGTGTTGAGAAATTTGATTTCAGGTCAGAGAAAATCATTCAAAAATGTGATGAATTATGAGTTTAGCGAGAATGGTAAGCAATTAATTTTTTCGACTAAACAAGAGAAAAAAGATAGTTTAGATAAAACTAAATATGGTGTTTTCTTAGTGAATACAGCAACGTTTGTTCAAAAACAATTGGTAGATACAATTGGTGATTTTAAACAATTTGCGTTTGATGAATTAGCAAATAAAGTCGCTTTTGTTGGAACTTCTGACGAAGAGAAAAAGGAAAATAAAACATATTATTTATATTATTCTACAACAAATAATCCGCAACAAATCAGGAAATCTGAATTGTTAGGATTGAAAAAAGATTGGCAAGTTTCAGAAAATCGTCAACCAAAATTTAGCAAAGATGGAAATTCTTTGTTCATTGGTTTGATGCCGAAATTAGCAGAAAAAGACACAACTTTGATTGCTGATGATCATGCAAAAGTGGATGTTTGGAGTTACAAAGACGATTTTATTCAACCACAACAATTGAAGAATCTTGAGCGAGAGAAAAAACGTTCGTACCTATCTGTGATTGATTTATCGAATCCTGTAAAAGTGACACAATTAGCGGATTTGGATATGAATCAAGTCGAGATTTTGAACGAAGGAAATTCAAATTTTGCTTTAGGAACTTCTGATAATGCCTATCGATTAAGCTTGAATTGGGATGTAACAGGTCGTAAAGATTATTATATCATTAATACGAAAACGGGAGAGCGTGAATTATTTGCAAAAGCTTTGGCTGGAAAAGTGGAAATGTCGCCGAATGGAAAATTTGCTGTTTTTTATAATGCCGAAAATGGATTATGGTCGAGCTATAATATCGAAACAAAGGAAACAAAAGTTCTGAATAAAAAGCTGAAAGTGAAATTTTATGACGAAGAAAATGATTCACCAACTTTAGCGCAAGAATATGGAGTTGCCTATTTTACTGATAATGACGAAACGGTTTTAATCAAAGATCGATATGATATTTGGGAGTTTGATTTGGTTGGAAAACGTCGTCCAGAAAATATGACAAATGGTTTCGGTCGTAAACATAATATTACGTTTGATATCAATCAATTAAATGATGATATTAAAACAATTAATCGAGATAATTTAGTTTATTTAGGTGCTTTTAATAATCAGAATAAACAATCAGGGGTTTATCAAACAATCATTTCGAAAGCAAAAAATCCTGAAGAAGTTGTCATGTCGAATACTTGGGGAACGCAAAAAATGAAGAAAGCGTTGAATGCCAACGAATTTATTTATACAAAAGAATCGTTCCGAAATTCGCCTGATGTTTATGTTTCAACAAATTTTAAAGATGAGAAAAAGATATCTGCAATCAATCCGCAACAAAAAGATTATTTATGGGGGAATGGTGAGTTGGTAACGTGGAAAACGTATTCAGGTAAAGATGCAACAGGAGTTGTGTATAAACCAGAGAATTTTGATCCAAATAAAAAATATCCGATGATTGTTTACTTCTACGAAAAACTTTCGGATAATTTGAATCGTTATCAAGCGCCTGCGCCAACGCCTTCTCGTATTAATCACACATATTTTGTAAGTAACGATTACATTGTGTTTACACCAGATATTTCATATACAATTGGTCATCCTGGTAAATCTGCCGAAGATTATATCAATTCTGGAGTAGAAGCGTTGAAGAAAAATACGTGGGTAAATGGAAGTAAAATCGCTATACAAGGACAAAGTTGGGGAGGTTACCAAGTTGCACATTTGATCACTGCAACCAATATGTATGCTGCTGCTTGGACGGGTGCGCCTGTTGTTAATATGACTTCTGCTTATGGTGGAATTCGTTGGGGGACGGGTATGAGTCGTCAATTTCAGTACGAACAAACGCAAAGTAGAATCGGTAAAACCTTGTGGGAAGCGCCGGAATTATATATCGAAAATTCGCCTTTGTTTAATATGCCAAAAGTTACGACGCCAGTTGTAATCATGCATAACGACGAAGACGGTGCTGTTCCTTGGTATCAAGGAATTGAAATGTTTATGGCATTGCGTCGTTTACAAAAACCAGTTTGGATGTTAAATTATAACGGAGATGATCATAACTTGATAAAACGTGCGAATAAAAATGATATTCAACAACGTCAAGTTCAATTTTTTGATCATTATCTGAAAGATAAACCTGCTCCGAAATGGATGACAGAAGGTGTTTCTGCAATTAATAAAGGTATTGATTGGGGATTTGATCTAGAGAAATAATTATAGTAAATATTTAAAAGCGACCAATTTGGTCGCTTTTTTTGTCAAAAGAATTTCTTACAACACAATTATATTGTTAAATTTACATTTCATGTATAATTAACTTCTTGAAAAAGTTTTAATTTAGAGGGATAATTGCACTGAATATGAATACTAATAATCGACAAATTGTTTATATCCATGGACTAAATAGTTCGGCAAATTCAACCAAATTCAAAACTATTCTAAAAAATTATCCTTCAGCTATTTGTATTGAATGGAAAACGGAGGACAATATTGCAACTATTTTATTTGAAGCTTACGAACATTTAAAAGGTTTGGTAAATGATTTGGCAATTATAGGAAGTTCTACTGGAGGGAATTTTGGTTGGCAATTGCAACAAAAATTAAAGGAAAATGGAAAATCGAGTGAATTAATTTTGTTAAATCCTTTGGTTGATGTGTCGATGAAAGTCGAAAATAATTTTCCAGAAAATCTTTCGCAATATTTAGTGGATATGAATCGTTTCGAAAATACAACGGTTTTTCTTTCTGTACATGACGAAGTTTTGGATTTTGAAAAACTAAAAACTTTCTTTGAAATTCAACAAAATATCTTTCCACAACAAATCGAAATCATAGAAATTGATGACAATCATCGAATACGTAACTTCGAGTCATTGTTAACGTTAATTTAATTTACGCATTACAATTATTTAATTTTATTAACTGCATTTTTGCACACGAATCAAGAAATAAATAAATAAACATGAGGCAATTTTTAATATTAATACTTATTGTATTTTCAATCAGTTCGTATGCGCAAGTAAAAGATTCTACAGAATCTAAAAAGAAAACTGTACAGGATTTTAAGAATATGATGTCGCCTTATTACAGCTATGGTAACGGATTGGGAATTACTTCTCCAGATAGTCTTTATCAGGTCAATATTAGATTTCGTATGCAAAATCGCATTAGTTATAATCATAATGATGGAGAAGAAGATAATATTGATGGACAAATTCGTCGTTTAAGATTGCGTTTTGATGGATATATCGGAGATCCAAAATTTGGTTATTCGATGCAATTATCTTTTGCAGCAGGTGATGTAGGAAAAGCAGAAGAGGGTAAGAATACAAATATTATTCGTGATGCGATGATTTTCTATTACCCAAATAAACATTGGAGTTTAGGATTTGGTCAAACAAAACTTCCAGGAAATAGACAACGTGTTAATTCTTCTGGAGCATTACAATTAACGGATCGATCTATCAATAATGCAGATTTTAATATCGATCGCGATTTTGGATTTCAAGTCTTATACAATAAAAGAAATCAAGAAAAATTCTCTTATATTTTGAGAGGAGCTATTTCTACTGGTGAAGGGCGAAATTGGACAAGTTTTAAGGATACTGGTTTAGCTTATACAGGAAAAGTTGAGTTGTTTCCACTTGGAGAATTTACAAAAGGTGGAAGTAATTATGAAGGTGATTTAGTTCACGAACAAACACCAAAATTGATGATTTCGGGAGCTTATAGTTACAATGATAGAGCACATAGAACAGCAGGAATGTTAGGAGATGATATTGTAGGTGGAGGAACAGCTAATATAAAATCATTGTTTTTGGATGTGATGTTAAAATATCGTGGATGGAATTTGATGTATTCTTATATGAATCGTAATTCTGATAATGTGTTATTTTATAACCCTACAGATATTTCTGATTTTAATTATATCTATAATGGAGAAGGAATGGATTTTCAAGGTTCATACACATTCCCGAAACACTGGGAGGTGATAGGACGTTATTCAACTCAAACAGTAGATAAAGAAATTTTTGAGTTTACACCGAATACAAATCAATACACATTAGGTTTGACAAAATATATTTGGGAACATGCTTTCAAATTACAAGCAGAATTTACGTATGAACAACAAAAATTCTATAATTTAGAAAAGAAAAACAACTGGTACGCGCGTTTTCAGATAGAAATTGGGATTTAAGATATCTTATTGTAAATTAAATATTTTAGAATAAAATAAAGGTTTGATATTTGATAATATTTAATAAATTTGCAGTCAAATATCAACCTATGCAATCCAATAAAAAAAGAAAAAGTTTAAATCGAAATGTAGAGTTCGGAACTAAAAAAGTGCAATTTAAAGATGTAATTATTGTCGCAATATTAATCTTCGTAATTGTTTTAGCAATTTTGAAATTTATAAATTAATTATAAAACAAAAAACCACTTCAATTGAAGTGGTTTTTTGTTTTATTTCTTTTTGATGGAAACTAATTTTGAATCTTCTTTGCAAATTTCTAATACAAAATCATAATCCTTTGTATTGTCTTTGCTTTTATAGTTTGCCAAATATTCTCTACAAGGAACTTGATCTTTTTTCGAGTGATCAAAATCAACTTTACTTCTTTTGAATAATTCTTTTTTCAAGAATGTCGAATCTAAATTTTCTGCTTTTAAAAATGCTTGAGCTTCTGGTGAAATAGCTAATCTTTTTGAAAAAGCTTCATCCAAAACTCTTGCATTTGGAAAGTAATTACATGAGAAAGCACGAGGTCCAAACGCCATAGCGACGAAAACTAACCCAATTCCAACTCCCATCAAATACTTCATAAATCTTTGCGTAAACGTCATATGATCAATAAATTAATGTCGTGAAATGGTAAATCAAACCAATCACATAAGTTCTTTTTTACAATTCTTCCTTTGTACAAATATACGCCATTTCTTATAGTTTTATCCGATTGTACTACATTCGAAAAACCAGATTCTTCAGAAATTTGGAATAAATACGACAAGAAATAATTGCTCAACGCTTTGGTAGAGGTGCGTGCGACGCGAGAAGTGATGTTAGAAACTGCATAATGAATTATATCATTCTTAATAATGATCGGATGATCGTGAGTTGTTAATTCAGATGTTTCGAAACATCCACCTTGATCAATGCTCACATCAATAATTACAGCGCCAGCTTTCATATTTTGTACCATCATCTCAGTTACAACACAAGGTGTACGCGTTTCTCCGCGAAGTGCACCGATTGCTAAATCGCAACGTCGCAAAGCTTTTCCTAATTCTTTTGGATCTAATGTAGAAGTAGAAACTCGTTGTCCTATATTTTGTTGTAATCGTCTTAATCTCGTTAATGAATTATCAAAAACACGAACCGAAGCACCTAAACCTAAAGCTGTTCTTGTCGCATTTTCTGCAACCGTTCCAGCTCCAAGAATCACAACTTCTGTTGGTCGAACACCTGTTACGCCACCCATCAAAATTCCGTTTCCTCCGTTTGTAGAAGACATCAATTCACTTGCGACCAAAATTGCTGTTGTTCCAGCAATTTCACTTAATAAACGAACAACTGGTAAATGATTTTGTTCATCACGAATAAATTCAAATCCAACCGCATTCACACGTTTTGTAATTAATTTCTGAAAATATTCGCGTCTTAAAGTATTTGTAGGGACAGATGAAATAATCAAAGCATTTGGTTTTACCCAATCAATTTCATCTAAAGTAAGTGGACCAACTTTTAGAATAATAGGTTTCTCGAAAACAGCTTGCGTATTGTAAGAAATTTGCGCACCAGCTTCCGAATATTCTTTATCTGAATAATTTGCACTTTCTCCTGCTCCGGTTTCTATCGTAACTTGATGTCCATTATTGACTAAAATTTCGACTGCATCAGGAGAAAGACAAATTCTTTTTTCTTGATTATTTGTTTCTTTTGGAATTCCAATATCAAAGCGTTCTTTCTTATGAGGAATCTCTAAACGCTCGGGTTGAGGAATAAGATCTTCCTGAGAAAAAGGCGTGAAAATATTTTTTCCGTCCATATACTATTAACTAAAATTTAAATGACGAACGCCATCTACATTTTTCAATGTAATTGTGTGGTGCTCATCTGGTATAAAGTTAGCAATTTTATTTGGCCATTCCATTAAACAATATTGATTAGAATATAAATATTCTTCAATCCCAAAATCTAAGGCTTCATCTTCATGATTTAGACGATAAAAATCGAAATGATAAACTTTTCCTTTATCTGTTTCATATTCATTTACAATCGAAAAAGTCGGGCTCGAAACTTCATCATTTGTTCCCAAAGCTTTTACAAACTCTTTGATAAAAGTTGTTTTTCCAGCTCCCATTTCTCCTTCGAAAGTGATTAATTTATGCTGAAGTTGATCGATTATTTTTTGAGCAACTTCAGGTAATTCGTCTAAATTATTGATGATAAATTCCATTTAATTTTTTGGTGTTAAAACAACCATTGGGATAATTATTTCCTCCAACGAAATTCCACCGTGTTGGTAAGTGTTTTTGTAATAATTAACGAAATGATTGTAATTTTTTGGATACGTTAAAAATAAATTTTCTTTTGCAAAGATATACTTTGACGTAACATTAACCTTAGGTAAAAGGAATTTTTCTGGTTGCTCAACCGCCAAAACATCTTTTGGATCGTATTGCAATTGTTTCCCCAATTTATAACGCAAATTTGTACTCGCTTCTTTGTCGCCAATTACCTTCGTAGGCTCTTTTACGTAAATTGTTCCGTGATCGGTTGTTACAATAATTTTCATTTTTTCTTGCGCCGCTTTTTTCACAATTTCCATTAAATATGAATTTTCAAACCAATGTTTTGTGATCGAACGATACGTTTTATCATCACGAATAATTTCTCCAACAATTTTGTTGTCTGTTTTCGCATGCGAAAGAATATCGATAAAGTTATAGACAATTACATTCAAATTATTCTTTTTGTAATTATTAAAATCATCTGCAATTTTTTTCTCGAAATCAGAATTTAAAATTTTAAAATAATTATACGATAAATCGCCAAAACCAAGACGTTTTAATTGTTCTCCTAACAATTCTTTTTCGTACATATTTTTATTTCCTTCATCGGTATCATTCAACCAATATTCAGGATGTTTTTTCTCAATTTCCAACGGCATTAAACCCGAAAAGAACGCATTTCTAGCATATTGCGTTGCCGAAGGTAAAATACTATAATATAAATTTTCGGCTTCTGAATTATAATAACGATTGAAAATTGGCTCAATAACTTTCCATTGATCGTAGCGTAAATTATCCACCATAATCAATAAAACATTTTTATCTTTTCCAAGATGAGGTCGAACCAATTGATTGAAAATTGTATGTGATAAAACGGGACGATCTTCGTCGTCGTGCAACCAATCTTCGTAATTACGTTCTATAAATTTGAAGAAAGCTGCATTTGCTTCACTTTTCTGATTTTCGATGATTTGAGAAAGTGCTGTATCTTCGATATTTTCAAGTTCAAGTTCCCAAAAAACTAATTTTTTATAAATCTCTTGCCAATCTTCAAAATCGCGTGCATTCATCATATCCATTGTGATATTTCTGAATTCCTGTTGATAATTAATCACTGTTTTTTCAGAAATAATTTTCGATGCGTCCAAAATCTTTTTCAAACTCAATAAAATCTGATTTGGATTAACCGGTTTAATTAAATAATCTGCTATATGTGAGCCAATTGCATCTTCCATGATATGTTCTTCCTCACTTTTTGTGACCATAATAACAGGAAGATTTGGACGCAATTCTTTAATTTTTGGTAAAGCTTCCAATCCGCTCAAACCGGGCATATTTTCGTCGATTAAAACCGCTGCAAAGCTCTCTTTTTCTATTTCTTCTAATGCATCAGTCGCATTATTTATCATTGTTGTATCGTATCCTTTCTTCTCTAAAAAAAGCTGGTGTGGTTTCAATAAATCGATTTCATCATCAATCCATAAAATTTTTATAGCCATTTGTTATATTTTTATTTTTTATATTGATTTCTACTTTTAGAATTATTCCAAATATAGCGATTACGGAAATGTTAAAATCAAAATTGTATGTTAAACAAAATTGTAGTTTTCCCAAAATTTGCGATGATTATTTAGCATAAATAATTCCAAAAATGATTTTTATCTAAAATATTTTATAAAAACCATTCTTAATCAAAAAAGTAACGTTCTGAATGAGTAAAAATTCTTATCTTTGCCGACAAAACAGTACGTTTGAATCCATTAAACAATAATAAGTTGAAGATAGTAAATGATCCAGTTCATGGATTTATTACGATTCCAAACGAGCTTATTTATCAGATTATTCAACATCCATATTTTCAGCGACTTCGTAGAATTACGCAAACTGGATTAACAGAAATGGTTTATCCAGGAGCGAGACATTCTCGTTTTCATCACGCTTTAGGTTGTATGCATTTGATGCAAAAAGCCTTAAATATTCTCAAAAGAAAAAACGTCGACATTACTCCAGAAGAAGAAAATGGAGCTTTAATCGCGATTTTATTGCATGATTTGGGACACGGACCTTTTTCTCATTCTCTTGAACATTCTATAATTAATGGTTCGCATCACGAAGAAGTTTCGCTTCGTTTGATGGAAGAATTGAATCAAATTTTTGATAATCGATTAGCTCTAGCTATTCAAATTTTTAAAGGAAATTATCCGAAAAAGTTCTTGTCACAATTAGTTTCGAGTCAGTTGGATTGCGATCGCATGGATTATTTGAAGCGCGATAGTTTTTACACAGGAGTGGTAGAAGGAAATATCAATCCGGAACGAATTATCTCAATGATGAATGTCTCGAATGATGAGTTGGTGATAGAAGCAAAGGGAATTTCGTCGGTCGAGAAATTTTTGATGGCGCGTATGTTTATGTACATGCAAGTGTATATGCATAAGAAATCGTTTACAGCAGAGAATTTTTTGATTAGCGTTTTGAGAAGAGCGAAAGAATTGACAAAAACGGGAGAAAATCTTTTTGCAACGTTTGCTTTTAAATACTTTTTAAAAGAAAATGAAGTTGGAAGTTTATCGAAAGAAGGTTTAGAAATTTTCACACGTTTGGACGACTCGGATGTTTTATCAGCGATAAAAGAATGGCAGTTTCATGATGATTTAATTTTGAGTAAATTATCAAAAAATATCATTCAGCGTACATTACCAAAATCATATTTGATGGATACAAAATTATCCGAAGAAGAAATTTTGGTTGAAAAAAATAGAGTAGAAAATGCTTTAGGAATTGATGATGCAAGTTATTTTGTGGAACAAACAACGATAAAAATTGTTCCGTACGAAAAATCAAAAAGTCCAATAAAGGTTTTATATAAAAATGGTGAGGTAAAAGAAATTTCGAGTTCAGAAAAAAGTTTGTTAACGCAATTTTTGCAACAAGAAATTACAAAATATCATTACCATAGCGTTTAAATATCGATTTGAAGAATTTGACAAAAAAGTTAAATAACTTAAATAATCATTTTATAAATTTAAGAATAATTATTAGTTTTGCAGACTATGAAATTTAAAGCTGCAGAGATTGCGCAATTATTGCAAGGAACCGTAACAGGTGATGCAAATGTAGAGGTTTCCACATTATCGAAGATAGAGGAAGGAAAAGAAGGTTCGATTTCGTTTTTGGCTAATCCGAAATACGAGCATTTTATCTATACAACAAACGCTTCTATTGTGATTGTGAGTAAGGATTTTGTGGCAACAGATTCTATTTCGTCTACATTGATTGTGGTTGAAGATGCATATCAAGCCTTTACAAAGCTGTTGCAGTATTACAATACGATAAAAAATAATAAAGTTGGAATAGAAGAATATACGAAAGTAAATTCTACTGCGCAACTAGGAGATAATGTATATGTTGGAAGTTTTTCTTATATTGGAGCTAATGTTTCGATTGGGAATAATGTAAAAATATATCCAAATGTAACGATTGGCGATCATGCTAAGATTGGTGATAATACCGTTTTACATTCAGGCGTACAAGTGTATGAAGAGTGTGAAATTGGTCAAAATTGTATCATTCATTCTAATGTTGTGATTGGTGCTGATGGTTTCGGTTTTGCGCCAAATCCAGATGGTTCTTTCGAAAAAATTCCTCAAATAGGAAATGTTTTGATTGAAGATAATGTCGAAATTGGAGCAGGATCAACAATAGATAGAGCAACAATGGGATCTACAATTATTCGTAAAGGAGTAAAATTAGATAACCAAATTCAAATTGCTCACAACGTTCAAATTGGAGAGAATACTGTTATTGCTTCGCAAAGTGGAGTAGCAGGATCTACAAAAATTGGACGTAATTGTATGATTGGAGGTCAAGTTGGTATCGCAGGTCATTTGACAATCGGAGATTTTGTACAAGTACAAGCTCAGAGTGGTATTAATGGTGATGTAGAAAGTAAAACGCAATTGTATGGTTCGCCAGCAATCGAAGCGTCAAGCTTTAGAAAATCTTATGTACATTTTAGAAAGTTTCCAGAAATTGTGAAACGAATCGATAAATTAGAAAAAGAGAACAAACAAAAGTAAAAGTTAATGTCTGATAAACAAAAAACTTTAGCGAATGAAGCCGTTCTAAAAGGTGTTGGCTTACATACAGGTAAATTTGTTACCTTAACATTTAGACCAGCCGAACCAGATACAGGATTTGTATTTGTTAGAACAGATTTAGAAGGTCAACCTCAAGTAGAAGCTGATGCACAGTATGTTGTGAGTACAGCCAGAGGAACAACTTTAGAGAAGAAAGGAGTTAAAGTACATACAACAGAGCACGTTTTGGCAGCTTTGGTAGGTATGGATATTGATAATTGTTACATTGAAATTGACAATGCGGAACCACCAATTATGGACGGTTCTTCTCGTTTTTTCGTTGAAGCAATAGAATCTGCTGGAATTGTAGAGCAAGATAAAGACAGAGAATATTATAGAATTAAAGAAATTGTAACGTATGTAGATCCAGAAACAGGATCAGAAATCACGGCGATTCCTGCAGATGAATACCAAGTTACAGCAATGGTAGATTTCGGAACGAAAGTTTTGGGAACTCAAAATGCAACTTTAACATCTATCAAAAACTTCAAACAAGATATCTCTCAAGCAAGAACATTTTGTTTCTTACATGAGTTAGAGCAATTGTTGGAAGCTGGTTTAGTAAAAGGTGGAGATTTAGACAATGCAATTGTTTATGTTGACAAAGAAATTACGCCAGAAACAAAAGAAAAATTATGTAAAGCGTTCAATAGAGATGATGTTTCTATTCGTCCGAATGGAATCTTGGATCACTTGACTTTACACTATCCAAATGAAGCTGCACGTCACAAATTATTAGATGTTGTGGGAGATTTGGCTTTAGTAGGTAAAAAATTGAAGGCTAAAATTATTGCAACAAAGCCTGGACATCATACCAATACAAATTTTGCAAAGAAATTAAGCAAACAAATTAAATTAGCGCAACGCAATAAAGTGCCAGAATTTGATTTGACAGCAGAACCAGTTTATGATATTAATGATATCATGAAGTTATTACCACATCGTCCACCATTCTTATTGATTGACAAGGTAATTTCTAAAAGTGCAACAGGTTTAATCGGCGTGAAAAATGTAACGATGAACGAGCCTTTCTTTGTTGGACATTTTCCTAAAGAACCTGTTATGCCAGGTGTATTGCAAATTGAAGCAATGGCACAATTAGGAGGGTTATTGATTTTAGGAGAATTAGAAAATCCTCAAGATTATTCAACTTATTTCATGAAAATTGAAAGTGCTAAATTTAAACGCAAAATTATTCCAGGTGATACATTGGTGTTTAAATTAGAGTTGGTTGAACCAATTAGAAGAGGAATTGTTCATATGCAAGGAATTGGATATGTAAACAATCAAATTGCTGTGGAAGCAGAAATGATGGCAGTTATTACAAAAGAATAATTAAAGAAATGGAAGTTATGAATCATCCGATGGCATATGTTCATCCAACTGCAATAATAGGTGAAAATGTTACAATCAGCCCTTTCTCTTCTGTTTACGAAGATGTAGAAATTGGTGATGGAACATGGATTGGTCCTAATGTAACAATTATGTCAGGAGCACGTATTGGAAAAAATTGTAAAATTTATCCAGGTACGGTAATTTCTGGTGAGCCTCAAGATTTGAAGTACGAAGGTGAAAAAACTTTAACATATATTGGTGACAATACAACAATTCGTGAATGCGTTACTGTAAACAAAGGAACTAATGCATTAGGTTATACTAAAATTGGTGACAATTGTTTGATTATGGCAACTGCACATATCGCGCACGATTGTGTTGTAGGAAATAATGTCGTAATCGTAAATGCGGTTGGTTTAGCAGGACATATAGAAGTTGGAGATTTCGCTTTTATTGGTGGTTATAGTGCAGTTCATCAATTTACAAAAATTGGAGAACATGCTTTTGTAGCTGGTGCGACACAAATTCGTAAAGATGTTCCTCCGTATGTTAAAGCTGCAAAAAATCCTGTTGCTTATGCGGGAGTTAATGCAATTGGATTGAGAAGAAAAGGTTTTACATCAGAAGAAATCTTCGAAATTCAAGGTATTTACAGAATTTTATATCAACAAAAAAATAACGTATCTCAGGCTGTAGAACAAATCTTAGAAAAATTCCCAGATTCACATTATCGTGAAGTGATCCTTGATTTTATCAATACAAGTGATCGTGGAATTATGAAAGGATATAGCTCGGGAGTTTAATAAAATAACAATAGAATAAATGGCGACAACTTCTGATATCAGAAAAGGTTTATGTATTATTTTTAATAATGATACGTATAAAATTATCGAATTTTTACACGTAAAACCAGGTAAAGGACCTGCTTTCGTTCGTACAAAATTAAAATCATTAACTAACGGAAAAGTATTAGACAATACATTCTCTGCTGGTCATAAAATTGAAGAAGTTCGTGTAGAAACACGTAACTACCAATATTTATATGAAGATGATAATGGTTTCCACTTCATGAATAATGATGATTTCTCTCAAGTTTATTTAAACAAAGATTTGATTGATAATTCACAATTTATGAAAGCTGGTGACGAAGTAAAAATCTTGTTCCGTGCTTCTGATGAAACAGCTTTAGCAGCTGAGTTACCAACTACAGTTGTAATGGAAATTACATACACAGAGCCAGGTCTTAAAGGTGATACAGCTACAAATGCTACAAAACCTGCAACGACAGAAACTGGTGCTGAAATCCGTGTTCCTTTATTCATCAACGAAGGTGATAAAGTAAAAATCAACACAGAAGATGGTTCTTATGTAGAACGTATTAAAGAATAATTATTCTGAAATATAGATAAAAAAAGCGACCTTTTGGTCGCTTTTTTTATTACAATTTTATTGTAACTTTTTCGCTAGAGCATGTCGTTTCTTTATCTATTTTCTTGACAAAAATTGTAGAACCTAAGAATTCATTTTTGATTGTGATAGATGATGAATCACTCCCTTTATAAACCGTTTTATTCTCTTTTGGATCGAAATTATAGATTCTATTTCCATCTTCATCCAACCATTCGAATTTATATTTCTTATCGTCAGTATTTTTTAAAGTAAGTATAATCGTTCCGTCTTTTTTATTCTGTTTGATACTAACTTTTTCAGAAAAATTAATTTTTTCTAAAACAGTAATTTGAATTGCTTTTCGTTCAGATTTTTTGTTGTTCCAATTACTTTCAACATAATAAGTCTTATTCTCAGTAATAGTTGGACTAATAATATTGCTTCCTTTTACAAATGGTTGAGTAGAATTTAGCTCATCATACCAAAAATATTCAACTTTTGCTTCTGGATTTTTCACCGTTAGTGCCTGATGTTCATTGTAACAACTTTCTTGTTTTTCACCCCATGTCAAAACTGGTGGAGTTAAACTCTCATTATTAGGTTTTGTAATTTCCCATTGCGTTGTGTACATATGATTCGCATGATTTTCTTTTCTTACTAATTGCGTTGTATCCGTCACTTCAGCTCTTAAAATATTTTTTTCTAAGTTGAATTGACCTTTGTTTAGATGAATAGAATCTAAATTTTCTGCAATCAATTTATTATTCAAAATCCATTTTACTTTCAGGGTATTTGGAACTGGTTTTACTAAATTAAGAGTAAAAGCATTCATGTTTTCTGTGTTAACAGGAGTATCAACAGCGGGTTTTGTAGAAATAATTGGATTTGTTTTTTGATGAATTACTTCAATAAATTCTTCTTGACAAACATTACAAAAAGGCGCGATTAAATATTGCATTTTACAGAATTCGTGCGGACGAAACCATTGTGCTCTTGCATCTTTTTCGCCATATGCATAAATTCCAATTCCATTTGTCCCAATCCAATTTTTCCAAGGAACATCTTGTATATTCTGTGTTTTATTTGGACCAGGAACCGTATACAACGGACCAGACCAATATTCGTCTGATAATTTTGCAAACGAATGTCCAATTTCGTGAACAGCGATATCATTACTTTTAAAATTAACTGTTGTCGTCGCAAATTCTCCTCCAGAACCACCATAAAAAGGAGAATTAACAAGAATTACAACTTGACTATAATTGGGAATATTATCTTTCAGAACTTGTAATACCTTTTCATTTTTCGTTGGAACAACTAAACGATGAATTCCAGAAATATCAAAACTACTTCCGAAAATTGTATTTGGATTAGTTTTCGGAACTTCATATTTCTTTACAAATTTATTATAACGTTCAGGTAACTGATCCCAATCTACTTTTTCTGTGGGACATTCTTTGGTAGAATATGGGTGAATTGCACCAGATTCCTCAGAAATACTATTTATAACAAATACATTAAAATAATTGATATATTGACTTAATGGTTCCGTTTTGAAAAAATAGTCTGTAAATCGTTTTGCATCTTCTTTATAATATTTTAATTCGTCTTTTGTATAACCATCTGCTAAAACAACAAGGTTGATAATGTTTTTATCACTTCCCTGATATTGTAAGGTATCAATTTCGAATTTTTGTGCTGATAGAGTTGAAACTGTAAATAGAGTGGTGGCTAGAAAAAATAATCTTGTTCTCATAGTTGTATTTTGAAAAAATAATACGCAATATAGTAAGATAGATTTTTTTAATGAAATTTTGATTTTAAATATTTATTATCGGATAGGAGTTCTTAAATCATTATAAAACTGAAGAATATATTGTATTTTTAACACAAGAAATAATCTTGAACCAACTATGAAAATCAAAACCAAAAAGTTTCTGAAAAAATCTTTTTATACTTTACTTATTTTAGGAATTGGAAGTCTTTTGTTCACAGCTTTTGCAAATTATAAAATAGAAAACTCAACGGAAGAATTTGTCACAGATAAATTAGAGATTTTACCTAAAACCAAAGTTGCGATTGTATTGGGAACAACGCCAAATTTGGTGAGTGGTTATCAAAATTATTACTTTACGTATCGTATAGAAGCTGCAACAGAATTGTATCAATCAGGAAAAGTAACGTACTTTATTTTGAGTGGAGATCATGGTCGAAAAAACTACAACGAACCTGAAGCAATGAAACAAGCCTTAATAAAAAATGGAGTTCCAGAAAATGTGATTTATTTGGATTATGCAGGTTTTAGAACATTAGATTCTATGATTCGTGCAAAGGAAATTTTTAGTCAGAATGAATTTATTGTAGTTTCCCAAGAGTTTCACAATCAACGAGCAGTTTATATTGCACGTCAAAACGGAATTAATGCGTATGGTTACAGTGCAAAAGATGTCAATAAACATGCTGGATTAAAAACAAATATCCGCGAGTATTTTGCTCGAACGAAAGTTTTTATTGATAGCTTTTTTGGTGTTCAACCAAAGTTTTTAGGAGAGAAAATTGAGATAATTTAATTTTTATTCAATGAATAAAGATATAAAGCAAATAATGAGTAAAATGCTTCTAATTCAATCTTCTGATTGCATTTTTATTTATGGTAAACACAATTTTAAAATAAATAATGAATTAGATTTTACTTTTGATTTTGAAGAATTAGTAGAGTTAAATATTGTAGAAAATAATATTGAGAAGAATCTTTTTACTTCCATCATTAGTCATTGTAAAGGAATTATTAAAAATAATTTTATTGTTGATTTGACTAGTTACAGAAACGCTGAGAATTTATATGTGTATTTAAAGGAAACATCCGAGTATTATGTTATCATTTCAATCGGAGAATACCAACCTAGTTTATATAGAATTTATATAGAAGGTGTCTTTTTGAAAATGTTTTAGGAAAATTATTTGAATTAAAAAGAGAAACCAAACTAATGATTTCTCTTTAATATTTTTTACTTCAAACTACTAAAATATCCTCTCAAAATAGCATCGTTAGCAGAATTTCGTGTATCAATTTCTAAAATCTTCGGGCGATTACTTTCTGCATAAAAATCTTCAAAAGTATTTTCTAAATCAGTTAAATTTGAAACAACTTGGTATTCAAAACCATACATTTTAGCTAAATGTTCGGCAGTGAAATGATGTTTTGTTTCAAAATAATCTTCAACTACATCTGTTTCAGAAGGACCAGGAATAAATTTGAAAATATTTCCGCCACCATTATTAATCAAAATAATTCTGAAATTATTTGGCATGTTTACATTCCACAAAGCATTCGAATCATAGAAAAATGAAATATCGCCCGTAATCATCACCGTATTTTGACCAGAAGCGATACAAGCGCCAATTGCTGTCGACGTAGAACCATCAATTCCACTTGTTCCACGATTACAGAAAACAGGATTCGAATTGTTATGATCAAATAATAATCCGTAACGAATAACGGTAGAATTTCCGTACTGAATTTGCCAATTTTCTGGATAATTTCTGATAATAGAATCAAATGCTTTCAAATCACAAAATGGAATCATATTGATGTAATTTTTGTGTTTGATATTATTCGCTTCTCGAATTGAATTCCATGTGTTGTAATATTCAGATTCTTTTGGATTGACAAACGGAACAAATTGTTCTAAAAATAATTCAGGTTTCGTTTCAATTTTATCTGTTAATGCTTGGAAAGTATCTGGTTGCCAATATTCATCTAAATGCCAATGTTGTATTGGTTTTTGATCGCGTAAGAATTTTTTAATCTTTTTGGAAACGACATTTTGCCCAATTGTCAATAAAATATCAGGTTTCAACGCTTCTAATTCTTCTTCCGAATAAGGGAAAATAACTTGATCTATTTTATTGAAAAATCGTTCATCATGAATATTTGATGTTACTTCTGTTAACACAACAACCGAATCATCTTGCGCCAATTGTTTTACAAAATGATCAAATTTGGCATCAGGATGATGTAATCCGACCAAAATCATTTTACGCGTCGAAGCATTCCAACGTTTCATCAAATCAATTACATCAATTTCTGGATAATCTTTTGCAGGAATTGTAATTGTATCAATTTCAATATCTGGTGTTGTTACAGATTCGTACAAAGGCTCAGAAAAAGGCATATTGATATGAATTGGCGCAGATTTGTGCATACAATCAATCAACGCATATTTCGTCAACAACATATTTCGCGTTAAATCATCCGTTTCTTCACTTTCGGAAAGTTGTACATTATGAACTGAATGTTTCTCAAAAATATCTTTTTGGCGAATGGTTTGTCCATCAAAATTATCAACCAAATGCTCGGGACGATCTGCAGAAAGCACGATTACAGGAACATTTTGAAAAAAAGCTTCCGTAATTGCTGGGTAATAATTTGCCGTTGCCGAACCAGAAGTACAACAAACAACAACAGGTTTCTGAATTTGCTGTGCCATTCCCAAAGCGACAAATCCTGCCGAACGTTCGTCGATTACACTATAAGTTTTGAAACGTTTGTCATTCGCAAATTGCATTGTTAATGCTCCGTTTCGAGATCCTGGCGATAATACGATATGATCAATTCCGAAAGCCAAAAAAGTTTCAGCAATCAATTGAACATTTAATTTATTTGATATTTTTCTCAACGTAGTTGTCTTAAATTATAAAAGGTTTTGATTAGCAAATTTACTAAACAAAACCTTTCAAAAAGTATGATATTTTTAAGAATTAAGTATGTAAACCTCCGTCTACACTCAAAACTTGTCCTGTTACATAACTTGATAAATCTGACGCTAAGAATAAACATGCATTTGCAACGTCTTCTGGTTGTCCTCCACGTTTTAATGGAATTCCATTACGCCATTCTTCAACAACTTTTTGGTCTAAAACTTCTGTCATTTCAGTTTCGATGAAACCTGGTGCAATTGCATTACAACGAATATTACGAGAACCTAATTCTAATGCAACAGATTTAGAGAAACCAATTAAACCAGCTTTAGATGCTGCATAATTTGCTTGCCCAGCATTTCCTTTGATTCCAACAATAGAAGACATGTTCACGATAGATCCAGAACGTTGTTTCATCATTGGTTTGATCACTGCTTTTGTTAAGTTGAAAGCCGAATTTAAGTTTGTTTGAATTACTTTTTCGAAATCTTCTGCAGACATTCTCATCAACAAATTATCTTTTGTAATTCCAGCATTATTAATTACAATATCAACTTGACCAAACTCAGCAATTACATCTTCCACTAATTTTTGAGCAGCTTCGTAATCAGAAGCATCAGATTGATATCCTTTTACTTTACCGAATTGTCCCAATTCTTCTTCCAAAGCTTTTGCTTTTTCTACAGAAGAAGCATAAGTAAAGGCAACGTTAGCGCCATTTTTCACAAAAACTTCAGCAATACTTTTTCCAATACCGCGAGTTGCGCCTGTAACGATTGCTGTTTTACCTTGCAATAAATTCATGTTTATAGGTATTATATATTGCTTCAAAAATACGATTTTTTGTGAGAGTTAAAAATGTAAAAAAATACTTTATCAATTTTATTTAACATTTTATGGTATTATAATTGAAAATATTGATTGTTATAACCAAATTAAAAATATAAAAACATGAAGAATCTATTGAAATTTTTAGCGGTAACATTTTTTGCCTTATTTGTATTTACGGCTTGTAGCGATGATGATGATCCAGCAAACAATGATTTCTTTGCAGGAACTTATAAAGGAAAAATAAGTTATGTTGATGGAAATAATACTCTTTCTGCTGATAATGGAAGTGTATTTGTAACTAAAATTGCAAGTGGAACAAAGTATAATTTTGCTTTTTCTGATAAAATTCCAGATTTGAACGGAGTTGAGTTCGAGAAAAAAGGAGACAATACTTTAGTAAGTGTTGGGGCAACAGAATTATCTTACATTAGAATTGATAATTCAAAATTAACTATTCTTTATACAAAAGATGGTAAAACTTGGACTGCGAATGCAACAAGATAATTTTTAGGAATAATAATAAAAGACGTTCAGTTGTGAGCGTCTTTTTTTTGTACAATATTTTGAGTTGAAAATAGTTAAATATAAAATGATGTTTTATGAGAACGATTGTATGTTTTGCTTCTTTATTAATGCTGATATTTTCTTGTAATAATGAAGATGATGGTCTGAATACTATTTATAAAGAAAAATATGAAAGACGATTTATAATTTTTCAAGATTCTTTAGGAGGAATTGTTCAAGATAGTGTAGTAGTGCAAGTTTCTCAATCTAAGAATTTATATAAATTTGATTTTATCACATCTCAAAAAATTGATCCGATAGAAAATATTCAAATGGAAATGACAGGAAGCAATTCGTTACGAAATGTGGGATGGACACCGACAAAACTGATTATGCTTTCTAGAGATAGTATCAATATTTCTTACAAAGATGGAAAACGATATTGGTTAGTCAATTCGATTAGTGAAAATTAATCATAAAAAAATCCACTCAATATTGAGTGGATTTTTTAGTATGATTTAAAATTTCAGATTATGATCCGAAAGCTGTTTTAATTTGATCTACGAAGTCTAATTTTTCCCAAGTGAATAATTCAACTTCAACTTCAACAACATCCTGTCCATTAGCAGATTCAAAGCGTTTTGAAACTATTTTTGGTTCTCTACCTAAGTGTCCGTAAGATGCAGTTTCTTTGTAAATTGGGTTTCTTAATTTTAATCTTTGTTCGATAGCGAAAGGCTTCATATCAAAGATTTCAGAAACTTTTGTAGAAATTTCTCCTTCAGTTAACTCAACTTTTTGAGTTCCGAAAGTATTTACTAATAAAGAAACTGGAGCAGCAACACCAATTGCATAAGAAACTTGTACTAAAACTTCGTCAGCAACACCAGCTGCAACCAAGTTTTTAGCAATATGACGCGCAGCATAAGCAGCAGAACGGTCAACTTTTGATGGATCTTTNNAAACCTGTATCTCCGTGAGGTCCTCCAATAACGAATTTCCCTGTAGGATTGATATGATAAGTAATACTATCTGTAAATAAATCGCGTAAATGAACAGGTAATTGCGCTTTTACACGTGGAATTAAAATACTTACTAAGTCATTTGTAATTTTATCTCTCATTGCTTCTTCGTTTGCGAAGTCATCATGTTGAGTAGAAATTACAATAGTATCGATACGAACAGGTTTGTTGTCATTATCATATTCAATTGTTACTTGAGATTTAGCATCAGGACGTAAATATGGTAACAAATCTTTTTCGTATTTACGGATATGCGCTAATTCTTTCAATAATCTGTGCGATAAATCTAACGCCAAAGGCATATAGTTTTCAGTTTCGCTTGTAGCATAACCAAACATCATTCCTTGGTCACCAGCACCTTGCTCTTCGTCAGATTGTCTGTCTACACCTTGGTTAATATCTGGAGATTGTTCGTGAATTGCAGATAAAATTCCACAAGAATTTGCATCGAACATATATTCACTTTTCGTGTAACCAATTTCAGCAATTGTTTCTCTTGCTACACGTTGTAAATCAATGTAAGAATTAGATTTTACTTCACCTGCTAAAACAACTTGTCCAGTCGTTACTAAAGTTTCACAAGCTACTTTACTTTTTGCATCAAATGCTAAAAAGTGGTCAAGAATTGAATCAGAAATTTGATCGGCAATTTTATCTGGATGCCCCTCAGAAACTGATTCTGACGTAAATAAATATGACATTTCTATACTTTTTTTTAAAATGATAGAGGGAAGGAGAAAACTGAAGTCCTGTTTTAGCAATTGTTTTATGAGGTTGCAATCAGTCAAATCTTTCCTCTCGATTTTTCGAGCTCAAATATACAATGAATAATATGAATAATGAAAGATATTTAACATTTATTAGTATATAAAAATTATAGAGTTTAACTTTTTATCTTTTTTAGAATAGAACAAAAAACGGTGTGTTTTAATAAATTATAAATATATTTTCTGTAGATGAGTAATTTTTTTAATCTATATAGATAATTATTCAAAATAATGTTGTTACTTTAGAAAAAAATTAATTGAAATGAAATTTGACACTCTCGATCAACAGCTGCTAATGTATCTACAAGAAAACAGTAAAATTACCTATAAAGAATTATCTGATAAGTTAAATTTATCGTCAACCGCAATTCATGAAAGAATCAAGAAATTAGAAAAGTCAGGAATTATTTCTAAATATGTTGCGCTTGTAAATAGAAGATTAATTAACAGAGAGCTTTTGGTATTTAGCCATATTAAGTTACAACAACATTCTGCTGATAACATCAAGATTTTCGAAAACGAAATTGTGAATTTAAAAGAAGTTCAGGCGAGTTATCATGTAAGTGGTGATTACGATTACATTATCAAAATGTCTTTCGAAAATATGGACGAATACAGAGATTTTATGGTAAATAAACTAACAACAATAAAGGTAATTGGTAGTACTCACAGTACTTTTGTTATTGGTGATGTAAAAGATGATACCGCTTTCCAATTGGTATAAAAATATAAGAATGGTTCTGATAAATTAGAATTTTTTTTGATTGAATAAGTAAAAATAGAGAAGACATGAGCAAGGAAATAGCAGTTTTAGGAGCTGGTTGTTTTTGGTGTGTGGAAGGAATTTTTAATTCGATAAATGGAGTAGAACAAGCTATCTCTGGATTTGCAGGAGGTAATGTAGAAAATCCTACTTATCGTCAGGTTTGTGATACAGATACAAATCATGCGGAAGTTGTTGAAATTACTTTTGACAATGAAGTGATTTCGTACAAAGAATTATTAGAAATTTTTTGGAATATACATAATCCAACACAGTTAAATAGACAAGGAAACGATGTTGGTACACAATATCGTTCGAGTATTTTTTACACATCAGAAGAACAAAAAAAGCAAGCGGAAGAATCGTTAAAAGAGTTTGATAACGGAACTTTGTATGAAGATAAATTCGTTACAACAATAGAGCCTTTAGATAAATTTTGGCCAGCCGAAGATTATCATCAAGGTTATTACAATGAAAATCCAGATCAGCCATATTGTTCGGCAGTTGTTGGACCAAAAATTGCAAAATTTAAATCTAAATTCAAACAGATTTTAAAATAAGAAAAGCGACCAATTGGTCGCTTTCATTTTATTTTCCTTTTTTACGTGCTTTCGCTTTCTGTTTTTGCTGACCACGGTTTTTAGGTTTAGATTTTGGTGGTTTACGTTTTGTAGGACCACCTAAATTCACCTTTTTATTTTTATCTTTTTTCTCGTGAAATGCTGCACCACGTTCTTCAATTTTTACAGTTGTAAGTTGTTTCATTTTTACAACATCTTTCTCAAATTCACGTTTTACAGGATTTATTTTTACGTCCTCTTCAGGAAAAGGAAGTTCGTTAATCTCTTTATCCATCAATGCTTCAATAGCATCTAAACGTTCAATTTCCTTTTCAGAAAAATAAGAAATCGCTTCTCCTTTTTTATCCGCACGTCCTGTACGCCCAATTCGGTGAATATATTGTTCTGGAATTTCTGGAATTTCGAAATTGATAACATGCGTAACATCAGGAATATCCAAACCACGAGCCATAATATCTGTCGTGATAATTCCTCGGTATTCATCTCTGGTAAAGGCTTCCATTGTTCTCAAACGATAATTTTGAGATTTGTTAGAATGAATTACTCCAAATTCATCTGGATAAATTTCATCTAAATGATTAAAGATTAAATCAGCATGTTTTTTATTGTTTGCGAAAATTAAAACTTTCTCAAATTTTGCTTTGTCTCCTAATTGATGAACAATTAAATTCAATTTTGTATTGAAATTCTCAACTGGAATAGCCAATTGAGTGATTTTTTCTAATGGTGTTCCTGAACGAGCTAAGGAAATTTCAATAGGATTTTTGAAATATTCGTGTAACATATCATCTACTTGATCTGTCATCGTAGCAGAAAATAAAATGTTTTGACGTTTTTCGCTCATCATTGTAAATAAATGAATCAGTTGCGGACGAAAACCTAAACTCAACATTTCGTCAAATTCGTCAACCACTAATTTCTTCATTTCTTTGAATGATAATACATTGTCTATCGCCAAATCTAAAACACGACCTGGTGTTCCAACCAAAATATCAACGCCTTCATACACCAATAATTTTTGAGTATTGATGTTTACACCACCATAAATTCCTAAAACACGAACATTGATAAACTCTGTTAATTGCTCTAAAATATCGGTAACCTGAACAACTAATTCGCGTGTCGGAACCAAAATAACAATCTTTGGTTGATTCGTTTTAGAGTATTGATAAGTATTCAACAAGGGTAATAAGTAAGCCATTGTTTTACCTGTACCTGTTTGGGCAATTCCCATTATATCTCGTCCAGAAAGAATCGGTTTGAATGATTTTTCTTGAATTGGAGTTGGGGTTGTGATATTCAACTTTTCTAAAGCCGAACTCAATTGTTTTGTTAATTCGAAATCCGCGAATGTAGCTTTCATTTTGCAAAGATAAGTTTTCTTGATGACTTCTTAAAAACTCAATGTGCAATCCGTTCAAATTCGTTGAAACTTCGTACTTTTGCATTTCGATTAAGTAAAAAGGAATAAAAATGAGTTTAAAACAATACATCACGCAGAATGTTTTAGAAGCGATTCAAAACGTTTATCAAATTAACCCTGAATCTGTTGAAATTCAGTTTACAAGGAAAGAGTTTGAAGGTGATTATACATTGGTTGTTTTCCCATTAATCAGAACTTTGAAAGGTAAACCAGAAGAAATCGGTGCTAAAATCGGTGAAAATTTGGTTGAAAATAATAAAATTACAGCGTTTAATGTTGTAAAAGGTTTCTTGAATATGAGTTTAAGTTCAGTAGAATTTTTAGAAAATTTTACTCAAAATGCTCAAAATTCAACTTTTGGAATTACAAAAGTTGATGAAAATTCGAGAACGGTAATGGTAGAATATTCATCGCCAAATACAAACAAACCTTTGCATTTAGGACATGTCCGTAATAATTTGTTAGGATTTTCGGTTTCTCAAATCATTGAAGCAGCAGGAAATAATGTGATTAAAACACAAATTATTAATGATCGTGGGATTCACATTTGTAAATCTATGATTGCTTGGGAAAAATTTGGAAATGGTGAAACACCAGAATCTGCAAATATGAAAGGCGACCATTTGGTTGGAAAATATTATGTGGAATTTGACAAACATTATCGTCAAGAAATCAAAGAATTAGAAGCGCAAGGAAAAACGGAAGACGAAGCGAAAAAAGAAGCTCCAATTTTCTTAGAAGCACAAGAAATGCTGCGTCAATGGGAAGCACATGAACCAAAAGTTATTGAGCTTTGGCAAAAAATGAACGGTTGGGTGTATGATGGTTTCGCTAAAACGTACAAACGTCTTGGTGTTGCTTTTGACGAATATTTATACGAATCGAATACCTACATTTTAGGAAAAGATATTGTTGAAGATGGTTTAAACAAAGGTGTTTTCTACAAAAGAGAAGATGGTTCTGTTTGGATTGATTTGACTGCAGAAGGTTTGGATGAAAAATTAGTTTTACGTTCAGACGGAACTTCGGTTTATATCACACAAGATTTAGGAACTGCAGTAGAGCGTTTCAAAAATAATCCAACGTTAGAAGAATTAACGTATGTTGTAGGAAATGAGCAAGATTATCACTTCAAAGTTTTGTTCTTAATCTTGAAAAAATTAGGTTATTCTTGGGCTGATGCTTTACATCACTTGTCTTACGGAATGGTTGATTTACCAAACGGAAAAATGAAATCTCGTGAAGGAACAGTTGTAGATGCAGATGATTTGATGCAAGAAGTTTATAATACAGCAAAAGAGATTTCTGAAGAGTTAGGGAAATTAGACGGAATGTCTGATGATGAAAAAGCTGAGTTGTACGAAACAATTGCGATGGGTGCTTTGAAATATTACATTTTGAAAGTAGATCCTAAGAAACGTATTTTATTCGATCCGAAAGAATCTGTTGATTTTAATGGAAATACAGGACCTTTTATTCAATATACTTTTGCGCGTATTCAGTCATTATTGAGAAAAGAATCCCCAAAAGAATTTGATGCAAATGCAATAGAATTGAATGATGCAGAAAAAGAAATTATTCGTGCATTATACGATTTCGAAGATACGATAGAAAAAGCAGCAACAGAAATGAGCCCTGCTTTGATTGCGAATTATGTGTATGAATTAGTTAAATTATTTAATTCATTCTACCAAAACAATCCAATCTTGAAAAATGAAGATGAAAACGTGAAAAATTTCCGTTTATATCTTTCTCAATGGGTTGCAAATACAATTCAGAATTCGTTACGTTTATTAGGAATTGGTGTTCCAGAAAGAATGTAATCGACTTATAAAATAAATAAAATGCCTCATCAATTTGGTGAGGTATTTTTTTAACTTTACAATATGAAAATAGGAGATTTACTGAAACAAAAAGATCCTCACGATAAATTTAATTTGAAACGATTTCACGATGCGCAAAGTTTTGTGTATGATGAAATCTTAATGGAAGTTCATGCAGGAAAAAAACAAACGAATTGGATTGTTTTTATGTTTCCTCAATTAGTTGGATTAGGTTCGAGTGATTCGTCATTAGAATTTTCGATTTCTTCAAAAGAAGAGGCGAGAGCTTTTGTGAAAGATGAAGAACTTTGGGGAAATTATTTAGAAGTTTTATCTGTATTATTAATGCAACATAAAGGCGTAATTCCGCAATTAATTTTCGGAAAAAATGATGCAATGAAACTGAAATCAAGTTTGACTTTATTCAACTTTATAGTTCCGAAAGAAAAAATTATCAAAGATGTTTTGAAGTTTTTTTATGCAGATCAAGTCGATAAAAAAACATTAAGTATATTGAAACAAATGAATAAATAAAAAAATCTCGAGCATTTGCTCGAGATTTTTTATTTAGACACTGTCCAAAATTTTGTG
>NZ_DINY01000016.1:0-14142 GCF_002426075.1 Empedobacter sp. UBA5528
TTTAAAATGCACAACGGGTATAATTAATATTGAATAAAATATAATTATCCTGAATTATTATTTTTTTAGATTAAATAGAATTTTAGACAAATTAAAAGAGAGATAACATAAATTTCTATTCACAGAACCTCTCTTTATTAACTTTAAATTGGAAATAACAGATTAGTGCCTATGATATAGTAAGTAGGACCATGACTTGAACAAGTTTCTATTTGTACTTTAGCTCAGTACAAATTATTGTCAATCAAATTAGAAGTTTCTAATTATTTCATCTTTTTATAAACAGTGATTAAATATGAAAACTACCTCAACTAAGTAAAGAGAACATTATATATTGATATTTAATTTTCTTGAAATTCCTTTCAAAATATTTAATGACAACTTCATCTTTTCATTTTTAAAATAGTATTTTGCATAGATGAATATTTTCTCGTATCATATCGCAAAGCTTAGCTATTTTCAAGCTTTTAAATTGATGTTTTTTCCTTTGAAAACAAATAAAATAAATGGTTTGAAACATTCCGAAACGATGTCCACAATGAAATTAGGTTCGCCCATTTTTTCGAAAACAAGGATTTTCAATCAAACTATTATTGTATTTGCACAATGGGAAGATGAAAAATCACTCGAAAATTTTCTAAAATCCAATTCATACGGAAAACTTTTGACGAAAGGCTGGCATGTTCGATTAGATTTTTTGAGACAATGGGGAAATATTTCTGGTTTTCAAATTCCGACAAAAAATATCGAGGTAAATATGACAAATGAGCCTGTTGTTGCGGTAACAATTGCGCGAATGAAATACACAGAAATTCCTCGTTTTCTGCGCTGGGGAAGACTAGTCGAGAAATTAGTTCGTGATCACAAAGGCACAACACTTTCTTTGGCTTCTATTCGATATCCCAATATTATTTCGACATTTTCGATCTGGAAATCTCAATTAGAAATGACAAATATGGTAAATGGACATAGCAAAATATCTGATCCAAAAAGACACGCTAACGCAATGAAAGAGCGTAATCGAAAGGATTTTCATTTTGAATTTACAACTCTCCGGTTTAAACCAATTTCTGAACATGGACAATGGAATAATTGCGAATCTTTTCTTCCAAAAAAAGAAAATATTTAGATGAATTTAGCTTTTACAATGCAAAAATTTCAGGATTGGTTTACGCAACAATGGGTGATTCTTTGGGGAAGAAAAATTAATCCTACAGATTATCCGTGGTTGATTGCTCCTTTCGGAGAATTGAACGGAATTGGCGAAGAGTTTATTTATCAATTAGCAAAAAATGAAAATTTAATTGTCACTCGAAATTCAACTTCAAAAGGATTATTAAGATCTATTCATGAATTGAATTTCACTGATAATCAACTTGAAATTCTACCAAAAAAAGTGATCGATTTTTATGAATCTACAGCAAATTATGATTTAGAATTCAATGTAAAATGGAATCCTTATTTTTCATTTTTTGGTTATTTGGTCAACCGATTATTTAGTCAGCGAATTAATCAATTAAATATTCCGACAAAAAATATCGCGCAATCTGAAGATTTAGTAAGTGAAATTATCACACTAAATCATCCGCAAAACAACGAAATTATTTATACCATTTGGTTGAGAAAATTCAAAACTTCGGGTAAAGTTATTTATTCGGGAATTTACGGGACGTGTACACTTCCTTCTGGCAAAACCTGTATCAAAGCTGTTTTTCCTTTACCAAAAGGCAATGCAACAGTTATTATGAGTCCTAGAGTCAGTCATGAGAATGAATTGATTTTAGATTCGAGCGGAAAACAATTTGGAGATGCTGGTTTCTACTTTTTATTGAATGATGCTAAACACAATTATTGGGCTCAATTTATATCTTCATTTACCGATCAATTAATTGTAAAAGAAAAAGATAATCATTTACAAGCAATTCAAATTCTAAAACTTTGGGGATGTAAAGTTTCACTATTTACATATCGCATTCAGAAGAAAACCAAATAAAACGATTTCTTCACATGACTTTACAAATACTTTTAATTAGCTTTATAAAATGAATCATTCAGAACTATTTTACAAAGTTGATATCGTTGTGATTGGAAGTCGTTCAATTATTAGACGAAATCTCAAAAGCTACCGATGCAACATAGGTAAAAAGAAGATCACTCGATTTTAGAGATAACAAATTCACCGAAGAATTAGGGCAAGAAGCCGTAGCAATTGTAGATAAACGTGTGAGAGAAGGCTTGCCCATTCAATGGGTGCAAATAGAGCTGGTGCAGCAATTGCAAGAGAAATAATTGCTTATTTAGGTGTGTAACTTTAACATTTATTTAATCAATGCATTTAGTATTAAATATTTACACGTAAAAACCTTACTAACAAATGGATAATTTATTTGATTAAAGTCTATTAAAAATTAAATTTTTTCATTATAAATAATCAATAATTTTATGAGTTCTATGATTTTAATTAGTGGAATTCACAATCCTAGCGATTATATTTGTAAAAATTTAAAATTAGTAATGACAGCAGTAATCATTATCTTTGTTATACATTGGTATGCTTCTTTATTTTTCCAAACTTTTTTTCATCACCGATATGCATCACATGCAATGTTTACGATGTCAAGAGCTTGGGAAAAAATATTTCACGTTTTAGCGTGGATTTTTCAAGGTTCATCTTATCTAAGTCCCTATACATACGGGGTTATGCACAGACATCACCACGCGTATGCAGACACAGAAAAGGATCCACATTCGCCACAATATGATCCAAATTTCTTTGCGATGATGTGGAGAACTCGTATTGTTTACAACGAAATTGACCACGATAAAACACAAGTTTTAGAAAAATTCAAAAAAGGTGTTCCTTCTTGGCGTTCTTGGGATAGATTTGCTGGAAATAATGCTGTACGTTTAGCTTGGGTAATCATTTACATATTAATTTATGTTGCTGTTGACGCTCCACTTTGGACGTATTTTGTATTCATTCCGATGCAAGTTTTGATGAGCCCACTACATGGTGTAATCATCAACTGGTTTTCACACAAATTAGGTTACCGTAATTACGATGTTGGAGATACTTCGACAAACTTGATGCCGATTGACTGGTTAATGTGGGGAGAATGTTTACATAACAATCACCATAAATTTGGCGGACGTCCTAATTTCGCAGTTAAGAAATGGGAATTCGATCCAATGTATCCATGCATTTGGGCAATGAATAAAATGAATATCATTCAGTTCAAAAAAGGTAAATTAGACACCGATTATATGTAAAATAAAAGCGATTCAATAAATTGAATCGCTTTTTTTATTTCTTTTGATAAACGATACTTTCTATATATTTCTTGAAAAAGAATTTGTGTTCGACGATTTTAAAATTGGGTAGAAAACTTTGATACATTTTAGGCAATTGAGAAATATCCAAACCAATAACAATTCTAAAAAAGCTCAACATCACATTCGTCACACTTTTTTGCCAACCTTTCTGATTTTGTACAAAATCAACATAAAACCACAAACCTCCTACTTTCAAATACGAATTTAATTGACTAAATAATTCTTCTGCTTTGGATTGATTAAAATGATCAAACAAAAAAGTAGTCATCACCACATCATATTTTTTATCCGTTTCGAAATCAAAAATATCCGCAACAATAAAATTTATATTTAAATTCGACGTTTTTTCTATTTTCGCTAAATCAATCATTTTCGAAGAAAAATCAACATAATCTATATCCAATTTTAGATTTAACTTTTCTATTTCAGCGATAAATTTTCCCGCTCCTCCTCCAACCCACAAGATTTTATCATTCTTTTTCAAATATTTTAAAATCACAAAATGAGCTTGATGTTGACGATTTAAAAAAATCAACTGGCTCAACGAATGATAATATGGCGCAATAAAATTGTAATTCATTATTCGAATAAAATTACGCTTAAAATTCCACAAATTGCTTTCAACAAAATCATTCCATCAATCGCAATTAAATAATATAAAATGGCTTTTGGACGATTGAGTTTAAAGGCGAAAATAGCTAAAAAAACAATCGGAATTAACATAAACAATATGCGGTGAAGTGGTAATCCATAACATATTCCGAAGATTACAAAACTCAAAAATCCTAGAAATATTAAGGGTAAAATAATGCGGTTTAACGTAAAATGATAACCATATTTTACAACAAAGGTTTTTAAATTTCGGTTGCTATCATCTTCATAATCTTTCAAATCAAACAAAATCGCATTCACAACGCAATACATAAAGGTTTGAGAAAATAGAAAATAGAATTTTGCATCAATGACATAATGCGTTTCATTCTTCAACATCAAAAATAAAACAGGTAAAAAAACGGTTGTAATCGCCCAAGTCCAGCCAATTAAAAATGGTTTTAACAACATCGTTTTACGTAATGAAATTCCTAATTTTAAATCATAATAACCAAAGGATAAAACTGTCGTAAAAAATAAAACAGCCAACCATTTCCAAGTTAATATTTCGTAATTCGGTAAACAATTTAGTGCTAAAATAATTCCAGAAACTAAAGCGATTACGGCTAAAATAGCGGTATAAATACAAACAGATTTACGATGAGTAATGTAAAACTGAGTTCTTGGATTACTTGATGATTTTAAAGATTTTGGAATTCTGTAGGCATACAAATAAAACAATACGGTAATGGTGCTAATAAAAGCGTAATACGCAATTGAATTAAACGGTAAACCAATTTTGATATTCGTCTCTATATTGAGCACGATAGAAAGTAGAATTAAAAAAAAATTGGAAAAAAAAATGTTTACGATAAATCGACTAATCACTTTTTTTTCCATTTTCTTAACCTCTTAAATTTTGAAAAATTCTAGAATGACATTTTTATACGTTTCACCAATCGGAATTTCTTCGTCTTTCAAATATAAGACTTTATTTTGAATTGATTTCACTTTTTTTATCGAAACGATATAAGATCGATGAACTCGGACAAAAAGTTGATCGGGCAGTTTTTCTAAGATAGATTTCATCGATATTCGAGCAGTAATTCGTTTTCCGTTTGCGAGATGAATTTTTACATAATCGTCCAAACCTTCAATAAAATCAATTTCATCGTAGGCAATTTTATTCAATTTATAATCGGCTCTAATCGTCAAAAAATCTTTGTCTTCATTCAGTTTTTTATCCACCAAAATCAACACTGCTTTATTCACTGCTTCTTCAAATCTATCGTAATCTATCGGTTTCAACAAATAATCTATCGCCGCAACATTAAAACCATCAACCGCATATTCTGCAAAAGCCGTAGTAAAAATAACAGGAATTTTCTTTTCTAAATTTTTGTAAAATTCCATTCCATTCGTACGCGAAATCTGAATATCCAAAAACATCAAATCGATTGGAAATTGATTGATATATTTCTGTGCATCTTTCAAATTTGAGAATGTTTTCACTAACTCGACATGTTCATTTCTCGAACAATAATTTTCGATTACCATTAATGCTAAAGGCTCGTCATCTATCGCAATTACTTTAATCATTCAAGAAAATTTTTAGTTCAACAATAAATTTAGATAAATCATTATGAATAGTTAATTTATAATGATTTGTATAAAAATAATCTAACCTCTTTTTCGTATTCTTCAAACCAATTTCACTTTTTTCAGTTTCAGGAGTTACCTCTTTCGAAATGGTATTTTCTACGTTCAAAAATAGTGTTTGTTGCTCAACTTTTATCGAAATAATGACAGGTTCCGAAGCTTCATCAATCACACCATATTTAAATGCATTTTCGATAAAATTAATTAAAATTAATGGCGAAATTCTTAAATCTGCAGAATTTCCTTCGACCTCAAAAATAACAGATTCTTTGTTCGTTAATCTCAATTTTTGCAACTCAATATAATTCTTTATATAATCTAAATCTTGTTGCAAAGGCACAAAATCTTTGGAAGAATCTGAAACTACAAATCGCATCATTTTGGATAATTTCATCACCGCATCCGAAGCAGAATCTGACTTTTGAAGCGTTAAAGCATAAATATTATTCAACGTATTGAACAAAAAATGTGGATTGATTTGTGCTCTTAAATAAGCAATTTCAGACAATTGTTTTTCATTTTTCATTTCCTGAAAACGTTTATTTTGTCGAATAAAAAGCGAAACAATCGCCATCATCGAAAACATAATAATTTTCGGGCTCCACATCATAAAATTACGAGGCGGTTTTCGAGGCTCAAAACGATTAAAAGGCGGAGCTTTTGGTGGAACTTTGTTAAAATGAAACGCAAATTCTGGAACTTTATACACTACAAAAAAGAAAATGATGAGAATAATGATGTAGAAAAAATAACGTTTCTGAAAATATAATTTTGGAATTAACACAAAATAATTCACCAAAAAGAACACTAACAACAAGATATTTTCGAAAAGCATTCGCTTGAAAAAACCTGTTTTGAAAATAGATTGATCGCTCGAAAAATTTGGCGCAGCAATAAATGGAATCAACAGAAAAATAATTGAAACTATGCTGAAAATAACGATTTCTCTCTTAGTAATTTTTACTTTATTCATCTTCTAATTCAATTGAAACAATAGAAAAATGTTGTCTATTTGGAATCATCAATGTTTTGATATTAGTTTTTAATTCTTCATCCGAAGAAATTAAATAATGATTGTTCACTTCTCCAAAATAGAAATATTGTTTGGTATAAAACGTAAGCGCAACCTTGTGATTTATGTGATTTTGATTAGATGAATTTATAATATCCAACTCGAAATCTACAAAATTAAGGTGGATTTTGTTCAAATTATCTGTGATTTGATACAAATTTCCTTCCAATTGTTCGATATAAGGAATCGCCACCATTCCTACCAAATAATGCAATTGCTCTGCTTTTTTATTTTGGCGCAACAATTCTCGAAAAGTTTCTACTTTATGCGTTTCTTGTTGAAAAAGTTGCTCTTGCAAATAATACTCTTTGTACGTCGCATGAAAAACATATTTATCCCAAATTGACGTTGTCGAAGCATCAATCACTAAACGATAAGCAAACTGAACTTTTTTAATTGTTTTCATCTTTTGGTTTTCTATCAAAAGGAGGCATTCCATCTGGAGGTGGAGGCATTCCTGGCCCTCCGCCCATCGGCTCTTTTGCTTTCTCTATATTTTCTGTAGAAATTACAATATCTGCCTCAATTGTATATCCTTTTTCTAAACTTCCGCTCACTTTCGCCAATTGATTTCCGTCTGTATCATCTGTAAAAACATTGTCATTCTCATTGTACGTATAGCCATTCAAACCTTTTGTATAACCATATTCTTTGGCTGAATTTACAATTTCTACAACAGAATTTTCACCTTCTGGAAAAGCGATTTGAGTCACTTTTAATGATTTTCCTTTTTGATCGTAAATATGAACATGGATATGCGTTGCGCGACTTTCGTACCAACCTGGGAAAATAGAATTAAATTCAACATTTCCATTTTCATCGGTTACTTGTCTACCTCTCAAAAATTTATACGATTTATAATCGGTTGGTTGCATTCGTATTCCGCCATATTGCGAATAATTTCCATCTTTATCACAATGCCAAATATCAACAATCGCGCCTATTAAAGGTTGACAGCTTTCATCAACATTGGTTACATTAATTTTGATTGTCGCCTCTACTCCTGTTCGATCGCCTTTTATATTTTTTGATAAAAAATCTTCTGGCTTTTTTGTAGGAAATGGACCTTCTGTTTCAGAGGCCCATACTTCACAATCATTTACAACAGTAGAATCTTTGCAACTCATCAACACTTTTGGAACAATTAAACTTGCTCCTAATAATCCTAAACTATTTTTTATAAAATCTTTTCTTTCCATTTTGTTATGTATTTTTAACATTAGTAATCAATTACCATTAACAAAGAATTTTCGCTCAACGATTCAAATTCAACATTCTCATCAGATCTTATTTGTAATAAATCTCTTGATTCTATTAAACGATTGTGAACTTCAAAAATACCTGTCAAAGAAATGATTAACCAACTTCTTTCGTTTCTTTTGAATGGTAATTCAGATTCTTTTCTCAAGTCAAATTTTCCTAAAAAAACATTAAACAAATCATGTCGGATTATTTTCTCTAAACGATTCTCTCTATCCAAATCAATTGGAACAATCATTTTAGCAATTTGCTGTTTTTCTTTTACGATGAATAACGCATAGAAATAAGAAAAATCGTGGCTCAAATCGCCTTCTATTTCTATTATAGTTCCTTTTTCTAAGTAATAAACAAATGATTGATTGACTTCAATTTTCCAATTAAAACCATTCATATTCAAGCGAATATTATTCAATAAAGGCATTAAAATAATATAACCACTTTCTTTAATTACTTTTTGATAAGTACCCATTCCGCTTAACGCAACATCATCAATAAAAGCAAAATCCAAAATCGGATTTGTATCATTTAAAGCATTTATCCTAATAAATTTATTTTCAAATAAATTTCGATTCTCAGCCTTGCACAACTTTATCATGTCCTCATATAATCTTCTAAACAAAAGTATATATCGATATTTTGTTATCTAAATTTAAGAGGTTAACCTAAGATTTTTGTAGGTTAATTGAAATATGAATGGTTTTTATTTATCTTTAACATTAGAATTATATTTGATCAAACACAACAAAAATGATAAACAAAAAAGTAAACAGCATCGAAGAAGCGCTACAAGGCGTAGAAAGCGGAATGACGCTTGCTGTTGGAGGCTTTGGACTTTCTGGAATTCCTGAAAACTTGATTCAAGGATTGGTAGACAAAAAAATCAATAACCTTACGTGTATTAGTAACAATGCAGGTGTAGACGATTTTGGTTTAGGATTATTATTACAAGGACGACAAATCAAAAAAATGATTTCTTCTTATGTTGGAGAAAATGCAGAATTTGAACGTCAAATGCTTTCAGGTGAATTAGAGGTTGAATTGATTCCGCAAGGAACTTTAGCTACTCGCTTAATGGCTGCTGGTTATGGAATGCCTGCAATTTTTACGCCTGCTGGAGTTGGAACTGAAGTCGCTGAAGGAAAAGAAATCAGAAAATTTACCTTTCACGGAATCGAAAAAGAATATTTGTTAGAATATGCTTTCGAGCCTGATTTTGCAATTGTAAAAGCGTGGAAAGGTGATACAGCGGGGAATTTAGTTTTCCGTGGTGCAACAGCAAATTTCAATCATCCAGCTGCTATGTGTGGAAAAATTACGATTGCCGAAGTGGAAGAATTGGTAGAAATTGGAGAATTAGATCCAAATCAAATTCATACGCCTGGCGTTTATGTCAATCGAATTATTCAAGGTGCGAAATACGAGAAACGTATCGAAAATAGAACTGTTCAACCTAAATCATAAAAGAAAATGTTAGATAAAAATGGTATTGCAAAACGTATTGCAAAAGAAGTACAAGACGGATTTTATGTGAATTTAGGTATCGGAATTCCAACGTTGGTTGCTAATTATATTCCCGAAAATGTAAATGTTGTTTTACAATCAGAAAATGGATTATTAGGAATGGGACCTTTCCCTATCGATGGTGAAGAAGATCCTGATTTTATCAATGCGGGTAAACAAACGATTACAACTTTACCAGGTTCAGCTTTCTTTGATTCGACGATGAGTTTCGGAATGATTCGCGCACGAAAAATCAATTTAACAATTCTTGGCGCAATGGAAGTTTCGGAAAATGGTGATATTGCCAACTGGAAAATTCCTGGAAAAATGGTAAAAGGAATGGGCGGTGCAATGGATTTAGTAGCTTCGGCTGATAATATTATTGTAGCCATGCAACATGTGAACAAAGCAGGAGAATCTAAACTTCTAAAAGAATGTACACTTCCTTTAACAGGAATAAAATGTGTCAAAAAAATTGTTACTGAATTAGCTGTTTTAGAAGTTTTACCAGAAGGTGGTTTCAAATTATTAGAGCGAGCACCAGGAATTTCCGTAGAAGATATCAAAAATGCAACCGAAGGAAAATTAATTATTGAAGGAGAAATTCCTGAAATGGTTTTATAACATAAGAGTTATAATAATTATATTATATAGAAAAAGGTTTTCAATTAAAAAATTGAGAACCTTTTTCATTTTTGGTTTTACGATTTCATCTTAAAAACGATCAAAAATTCGTCAAATGTTAGGAAGTCTTTTTTCTCTTTACCGATTATCTGCTTTGCTCTATTGAGTAAGCGTAGACTTTGCCTATACCCCTTTCCCGTAATGATTGATACATCTTTCGGATAAATCACCATTCTTTGTAATTCGTTATTTTTCATTTCTGTAATAATTAAAATTACTTCAATGAAACTTAAATGAATGATGTTAAAAATTTACATCAATAAAATAAGATTTCCAAATTTACTTGTAATCAAATACTTAGTCTTCGTCGTAAGGGTTGTTTTTCTTATGCAGTAAGTATGATGTTCCATAACTGCATATTGCTCCAACTATTCCCATACAAATCGTATAAACAAGTTGCTCCCATTGAATAGTCGCTACCAAACTTGTCATTGTCCCTCCTATCGTCCCAACAATTAACGATGTATTACTATTATTCATCATCATTACTTTGGTTTTTGTCGTTTACTGTCAATTGACTGACAGCTGATATTACTCCTCCTGCAACTGTTAGGTAACCTCCAATTGTTATAACTGTTGTTGGTAATACTACAGGAGCAGCGATCAATATTCCTCCAATTGCAGCTAAGGTTAATCCTATGTTTCGTAATTGTTGGAACAATTTAGGAGTAGGTGCTGTAAAACGATTAATAATTGTCATGTTGTTTACTTTTAATCATTAAAATCACTTTTTGATCACGATCAAGTTTATCATTTACTAAGGTTTTAAAATTTGTAAATGCTTTTCTTGATAACTCTCCTCTCCCTTCACCTGTTAATTTGGTTACTGGAGCTATACATCCTTGCAACTCAGTTTTTGCATGATTGGCAGGATGAATTAAGATCATTGAACGATTGGGCACATTTGTAATCAGAAAATGTTCTCCAAATTTTTGTGAACTTCTCTTTTTGATTGTGTAACATCCTTCTGGTATACATGAATTACGTGGTTTGTTCTCTTTCCATGGTAACTCGATGGTATAACAAATAAACTTATCATTTATGAATAGGCTTCCATTTGTGCCATTTGGATAATACATGCGTTCTACTACAATTGTCATCATGGTAGATTGATTTCGATTAAATGTGCTGCATTAAAACTTCCATTTTTCAATGGATACAAAACGGTATTTACCTCTTGATAGAATTCAATTCCAATTGCTAAAGCGATTGTATGTTCTGAATTTGGAGGAAGATTGTTCAATAATTCTACATCATTCACTTCTACCTCATCGTATGGATAATAATCGGTATACGATGTTTTGGTAATGTATTCGTTCTTCTCAAAATCAATTTCTGTAGAAGCTGCTACAAATCGGTAATTGGTAGCTCCTTGTGGTGCTATTATCACATCTAAGGGTTTGTATGCTTCTAATGTAAATTTTGTTTCACCAGAAGTACGTTCTATATCTACTTGTACAGGAATTAATACCGTTTTCAACCACGCTGCACCTGCATTAAAATCAAAGCCTTTCATCAGTAATTGATTTCCTTTGTGTACATTTCTTTGCCCACGAGCATTTGTAGTATCTTCTTTTAGGATACCATGCATTACTTTTGTGAGACGACTTGATAATTTGCTGTCTTTTGCATTTTTTATGATCGCATTGAATGCGTTTCGTAGTGTTTTTCCAGCAGTACCTGCATTCTTAAATTCTTGCATATTTTCTCTGGTACGCTGAAATCGCGGATCACTCATTATGGTATTACGGTCTATAGAACTTTTTTCTCTTACCATATAACCATCTTTTGATTTGTAGAAGTTTAAATCTCCGATTGAACCTCTAAGTTTTAAAAAGCCTTTTTGCTTCGCCATTTTTTTATAATTTTAAATTAAACATTGATCTCCATTGCGCAATGGTTTTGTAAAGTTGCAATAGCGATCTGTTTAAAGCAATAGCTAAGTCTTTTTTAGCCCTTGTATGTCAATAAATTACACTAATAAACCATTATATACTTTCTTTATTTTTTTGTTTTTGAATTTTTATAAAATCTAAGGGACGCAAGCCCGTTTCACTGTAAAAAACATTTGAAAATTGTCTTGGATTCATATAACCTGCTATTTCTCCTAATGCCCCTACACTATAATTAAGGTATTGTGGTTGTTCTTGTAATAAATCAGTAATAAATTTTATTCTCAACCGATTGATGTAAGAAGGAAAATTAATTCCTTTGTACTGATTGACACATTTTGATAAATAAGTGGTGTTTGTTGAAAATGATTTTGCCAAACTTACTACTGTTATATTAGGGTTTAAAAATTCTCTGTCCCGCTCAAATTCTTCAAATTTTAATAGTAAACTTTCAAATGCTTCTTTATTCAAATCCTCTTCATCTTTAATCGATATTCTCCGTTCTGTGTAACTTGATTGAGCAGATTCTTCAATAAACAGATTGTACTTTTCTATTAAATGTTTATTTTTATTTCTAGTTTTTACAATTCCTACGATCAATACTATTATTCCAGTAAAACACGCTGCCAATACGTAATATAATTTTTGAGACTTATTCAATATTTTTTCCTTTAATTTGAGCAATTGCACTGTGTCATATTCTTTGTATACAACTTGACTCATTTCTGCATCTAGCTTATAATTTAACTCATCCATTTTTAATAATTGATTGATTACATATAGTTGTCTGTTCGTATCAGAAGCTACCAATGTTTCCTCTAAAATGTTTTCGTATATCGGTCTATATTTAATTTCTAAGAAGTTGTATTCATTGAAAATACTATCTATTTTGTTAAAATATATTATTTTATGTTGTTGATTATTCAATTTATCAAATGCCTTTGCTTTGTAGTAATAAATTTTGGTTAGTGTATTAAAATCATTCGTTTTTATTAAAATATCTTCTTTAGTTGATAATAATTGAATAGACGTCACAAATTGATCATTTAAAAACTCATCAATTGCTTTATTTATCGTAAAGTATCTATGGAAAAATTCGTTATTTTCAAGTTTGCTTTTATTTAATCCTAATTGATTCAATTCTTTCGCTTTTGCTTTGTTACCAACTTCTTGATGGAGAGATGCTAATTGATATATTGTATTTAATAAATAGGCTTGGTAGTCTTTATTCTCTGGTTTTGTTTGGAAAAAGTTTTTACATTTAAGTAACAATTCTTCTGCTTGGTTATATTGATGTAATTTTATTTTTATCATCGCCATGTTAAATGTTACTTTATGTAATAAATATTGGTCTTTTGAATATTTTAACTCCTGATCAGCATTTAAGTAATTTTGCAACGCGTCTCTATAATATTTTGCTTTGTAATACGCTAATCCTTTTGATAATAAAGCTGTTGCTATTAAATCTTTATTTTTTAATTTCCGGGCAGTAATTATCGCACTATCTGCATATTCTATTTGAGTATTTAAATGACTTGAAAAAAAGATTCCTTCTTTATAGGCATAAAACAAATTTATATTATCGTTTTGTTTTTTAGCATTTCTTATATACGCTTGCACATATAGCATCGCATTTGGATGAGTCTTTTCATGTATTAATTCATCCAATCTTTCGATTAAATAGGCATTATCTTTTGAGGCTAAGGAATCAACTTGATTAGCCATTATTATAAGCGGAAGTAGTAAGAGTATGCATGTGCAAATTACAACTCTTTTCATGGTATAGATTTATTGATTACTACTAATGTACTTTATTTTATACTTCAAACCGTTTATTAAGTACTTAATCGTTTAAAAGTGTATAATTTATAAATTATACATTCTTTTTATAAAATATACCTGTTGTAATCTTTATTGTTCTATGAATTTCTTTAGTTTTGAGTGTCTTTGAGTATATAAGTCTAATCGATTATTTCAAAGAAACTTAAATGATGAATAAAAAAGAGAAGTAAAACTTCTCTTTTTTATTACCTCAACTTTATTGCCACTCTACTGCCACTATGTTGCCTTCATCTTGCCTTGATCTTGCCTTGATGTTGGGAGTATGTGGTAATGTGCTAATGTGGTAAGCGGTATGCGGTATGCGGTATG
>NZ_DINY01000038.1:0-645 GCF_002426075.1 Empedobacter sp. UBA5528
ATATTCGTCCAAAGTTTTTAAGTAATCATACCCATTATAGCCCAACAGATCCTGATGCGAAAATCTCGACCAAACCAGGTAAACCACGCCAACTGAACTATGCTGGACAATTAGCTGTTGACGATAAACATCACGTGATTACAGGTGCTTGTGCCAGTACCGCAGGTAGCAAAGACAGTACAATCTTTTCTGAAATCATGGATCAAACTTTATCAAATTTTAAACAAAACGATATACAAATAGGTGAAGTTTTAGCTGATGCTGGTTACAGTAGCGGTGCTAGTTTACAATATTGTGAAGATCATAATTTAGACGCTTGGATTCCCAACTTTGGACAATATAAACCCGAGCGAGAAGGTTTTATTTTTAATAAGAAAGAGAATCGATACGAATGTATTAAAGAAGGCGGAAATAAAGCTTTTTTACCATTTAAACGAACTTTAATTGATAGTAAAGGTTACGAAAAGAAAAGTTATAGAAGCTCTGAACATGACTGCGGTAAATGCATCTTAAGAGCCGAGTGTTGTGGAAAGGTAACCAAGTTTAAAAAGCTGGAAGAAAGTATTCATAAACCACTTTACGATAAAATGCACGAAAAACTCACCCAAAACAAAGCCTATCATCGCAGGTTAGTTAAACGTCGAA